>CAZKYD010000185.1:0-2615 GCA_964556875.1 uncultured Alistipes sp. | reverse complement strand
TCTTTCGGGCCGTTTTTTTACGTTTCGCCGGGTGAGCGCGAGTCGGGGCGGTGGACAATGTTATATCATTTTAGCCGAATTGTATAACTGAGAATACTACTGAATTCCGTAACTTTGCAGCGTGAAAAGAAACCGACAAACAAGATGGGCTGTCGCTGTGATGATGACAGTTGCTGCATCCGCGCAGGCATTGGCTGCGGAGCAGATCGTTACGCTTGCTACCGATTCAGTTTCGGCCGACGAAGAAAAATTCAGTATCGACGAACGTCTGCTCGACGAAGTTGAGGTGAAGCAATATCGTGGTGGTATAGTAAAATCGTCCGGAGTGTTTAACCTGTCAACTATCACTTCGGTTGAGTTGAAAAAAGCAGCCTGTTGCTCCCTTGGCGATAGCTTTACCACTAATCCCTCGGTTGATGTCAGCTACTCCGATGCTACCACCGGTGCTCGTCAGATAAAACTGTTGGGACTATCCGGCAGTTATGTCCAGATGCTGACCGAGAATATCCCTAACTTTCGCGGGGCGGCCATGCCTTACGCTTTGGGCTATGTGCCGGGAACTTGGATGCAGAGTATTCAAGTGTCGAAAGGGGCGGCTTCGGTCAAAAATGGATATGAGTCTATTACCGGACAAATCAATGTTGAATATCTGAAGCCTCAGGCGCAAAATCAAGTCGAAGCCAATCTGTATACCGACACCGAAAGCCGAATCGAGTTTAATGCCGACGCTAATTATCATTTTAGCACCCCGCTGAGTGGCGGAATTTTAGTGCACTATGAAGATAATTATGGCGCGCATGATAATAATGGTGACGGATTTCTCGATATGCCGAAAGTGCGCCAGGTAAACTTGATGAATCGCTGGGCATGGGTCGGCACTGATTATATTTTCCAAGGTGGAGTAAAAGTGCTTGACGAAAAGCGCCAAAGTGGTCAAACCTCCCATACGCTCCATGGCGACACATCTACACATCCTTTCGAAATCAATCTGCGAACACATCGCTATGAGGCATTTGCCAAGAACGCTTACATTTTCGATCACGAGCATAATAGCAATGTGGCGCTGATTCTATCCGGTTCCTATCATTCGCTTGATGGCGATTATGGTCATAAAGCTTACAGAAGCGACCAGGGAAATTTCTATGCTTCGCTGATGTTCGAAAGCGAATTTTCAGAGCAACATTCGCTCTCGGCCGGACTGAGCTATAATTATGATAACTACGATGAACAATATCGCCTGACGCATAACGCAGAGCTGCCTCTCGACCGACTGAAAACTACAGAAGGGGTTGGCGGTATGTATGCCCAATATACCTGGAACCTACATAATAAGTTGGTAGTGATGGCCGGGTTGCGTGCCGATCATAGCTCGCGTTATGGCACCTTTGTGACGCCGCGTGCGCATATCAAATGGGCCCCGACCGATTGGGTGAGCACTCGAATTTCGGCAGGTAAAGGATATCGCACGGTTCATCCTTATGCCGAGTTTAACAACCTAATATCCAGTGGTAGGACCTTTGTTGTAGATAATGTCGATCAAGAAGCCGCGTGGAATTATGGTGTTAGTGCATCATTCTCCATTCCGCTGTTCGGCAAGACTTTGGCGCTGAATTTGGAATACTATTATACCGACTTCCTTCGCCAAACGATTGTTGATTACGACTCCAATCCCAACGAAATTCGTATCACCAATCTCGATGGAAAGTCATATTCCCATACGTTCCAGGCCGACATTACTTATCCTATAATTGATGGCTTGAGCTTCACCGCCGGCTATCGTTATAACGATGTGAAAACTACTTATGGAGGCAAACTGCTGGAACGCCCGTTGACAAATCGCTCAAAAACGCTATTTACGCTTTCCTATAAAACGCCGATGGAAATTTGGCAGTTCGACGCTACGCTGCAGTTAAACGGCGGTGGCCGTCTGCCCCTTGCTGATACTCCTCGTTTCCATTCTTATGCCCAGCTTAATGCCCAGATTACCCGAATGTTCCGCCATTTCTCAGTATATATTGGTGGCGAAAATCTAACGGGGTATCGTCAGAAAAATCCGATTCTCGGCTATGATGACGCTTGGGGAAGCTCCTTCGAGCCCACCTTGGTATGGGGCCCAATGCATGGCGCGATAGGATATGTTGGTGTACGCTTCAATCTTTATTGCTATTAATAAACGGTTGAAAGCGTTGCTGTTATAAAGAAAGAAATACTTAAATATTACAAGATAATGAAACGAATCACATTGATTTTGGCAACAGCAGCTGTCTGCCTGTCTGCTTTCGCGAAGGATATTCAGACTTTAGTTGTCACTACAAATCCGCAGATGCATTGCGATGCTTGCGAAAGCAAGATTAAGCATAATATGCGCTTCGAAAAGGGTGTTAAGAATATCGTTACCGATATCCCCACTCAGAAAGTTACCATCACCTATGATGCAGACCGCAACACTCCGGAAAACCTCATGAAGGCTTTCGAAAAGTTCGGTTATACGGCGATGCCTGCCGACAGCGTAAAAGTGTGCCCCGCAGAAGCTGAGGGGGAATCTTCGTGCTGTCAGGACTAATCCGCTTAGTATAAATGGTTGATAAGAAGGCGCAAAGCTAACAATGTGGCTT
>CAZKYD010000184.1:0-2755 GCA_964556875.1 uncultured Alistipes sp. | reverse complement strand
AGGTAAGGAATCATTAAGGGCCGCAGAATCGCTTCTGCAGCCCTTAATTTTTTGTATCTAAAGTTGAAAAAAAGGTCGGTATGATTACTTATTCGGGGTTTCCCAACGATAAGTTTCGGTGCAATGCAACGGGAGGATCTTGTTGCCGGCTTGCATACGGAAGTCGCCCTTTTCAAGTACCCAATGACCATCAGCACCAACAAACGCAAGGTCCTTGCCGGGGATTGTCAGCTTAACAGTCTTAGTTTCGCCCGGCTTCAAGTTTACCTTTTCGAAGGCACGGAGACGGCGATTTTCGGGGGTGAGCGATGCAACCAGGTCGCTGCTGAACAGCATTACAACGTCCTTGCCTTCAACCTTGCCTGAGTTGGTAACATCGATTTCGAATACCAATTCATCATCAGCGGTGAAGTCAGCCTTGCTGCAACGGAAGTTGTCGTAGCTGAATGTTGTATAGCTCTGACCGTAACCGAAGGGCCACTGAACAGAAACGATAGCATCGTAGTCGTAAGCACCTTCAACCTTGTCGACCTGTTCGCTGACACGATAATCATAAGTAGTCAGCTCGGCAGAATGACGAGGATAGGTGTAAGGCATCTTCGCACTGGGGTTAGCATCGCCGGCGAGGATGTTTGCCAATGCGTCAGCACCATAGTTGCCGGGGAGCAGGATGTCGATAACAGCGTCGGCAAGAGGCTCGATATCGCTAATGATACGCGGACGGCCTTCGTTAAGAATCATAACGATAGGCTTGCCGGTAGCTGCAAGCGCCTTCACCAGGTTGCGCTGGTTTTCCGACAGAGCGAGTTCTGAAAGGTTACCGGGGGTCTCGCAGTAGGAATTTTCACCGATACAAGCTACGATGATATCCACATTCTTTGCAGCCGCAACAGCCTTTTCGATTTCGGGTTCGTTTTCTTCGTAGTACTGGCCATCCTGCTTGTAGGTAACGCCCTGTTCGAGAGTTACGTTCTTTTTGCCGAACTTGTTCTGAAGAGCCTCGTAGATAGTGTTATAGTCACCGGCAAAGAGGTCGGCCTTATCGCCCTGCCAAGAGTAGCTCCAGCCACCGTTTAAGCAACGCATCGAGTTAGCGTTCGGGCCGGTAACGAGCATCTTAACGCCCTTCTTCAACGGGAGAATGCCGTCCTTATTCTTCAGCAGCACTTCAGATTCTTCAGCACCGCGAAGCGCAAGTTCTGCGAATTCTTTGCAACCGAACTTAGGATATTTCTCCATGAAAGTGTTGGGATTGTCAAACAAGCCCAAACGATATTTCAAGCGGAGAACGCGACGAGTAGCGTCATCGATACGGCTCATGGGCACTTCCCCTTCTTCAGCCAGCTCCTTTAGGATTGTGCAGTAAGAAAGATCGTAGGGTTCCATTGCCATATCAATACCGGCATTGATCGCCATTTTGATAGCTTCCTTCTTGTCGGCAGCGATATGTTCGCGAGTATAGAGGTTATTGATATCAGCCCAGTCGGTAACTACCATACCGTCCCAGCCGAGATCTTCCTTGAGCCATTTGGTAAGGAGCTCATAGTTGGCGTGAACGGGCATACCGTTGATGCTGCTACTGTTTACCATAATAGTGAGCGCGCCTGCTTCAACACAAGCCTTAAACGGAGCGAAGCACTTTTCGCGGAGGTCGGAAACCGAAATGTAAGCCGGAGTGCGGTCCTTACCGGTGCGCGACATGCTATAGCCGAGATAGTGTTTTACAGAAGTAGCGATACCATCGGCGGGGATATGGTTGGGGTCATCACCTTGGAAACCACGGACAGCATTCGAGCCCATGATAGCATTTACCAAGCAGTCTTCACCATAGTTTTCCCAAACACGGGGCCAACGCGGGTCGCGAGCCATATCTACAGTAGGAGAGTAAGTCCAGGGGCAATTGGCAGCACGCGTTTCATAGGCGGTAGCTTTCGCAGCTTCGCGAGCCAAAGTGGGGTTGAACGACGCACCAACGTTGATATTCTGGGGGAAGAGGGTTCCGCCAAGGGTGTAGGTTGTGCCGTGGTTTTGATCCAAGCCATAAATACATGGGATACCGATTTCTTTCATCGAAATTTCTTGAATCAGCCCAATAGTTTCTTGCCATTGTTCAGGGGTTCGGGCAACCGGACCGGGAGAATTTAGGATTGAACCGATCTTGTAGTTGGCGATTGCATCATACAGCTTATTTTCGTCAACAACAAATACGCCGTTTTGCCATGAGCCGAAAAGGTCAAGCGTCATTTCGGTCATCTGGCCGATTTTTTCCTCAAGAGTCATTTTGGCAAGGCAAGCCTCTACCGCATCCTCAATAGCCTTATCTTGGGGGATAGCTACCGGAGCAGCCTGCGCATAGCAAGCCAGACCTGCAACAGCCCCAAGCATCAATGATTTGTAAGGATTCATGGATATGTTTATGGTTAAAGATTTGATAAGCAAATTTTATTCTACAAAATTACGCCATTTATTCCGTAAATCAAAACTTTTTCACTCCGTTCTTGAATCTACAACTTATTCTTGAATCTACAACTAATAAGTTACGTAAATCACATGCCTTATATGTTAACTTTATCGGTTAAAAATTGTAACTTTGCAGCAAACATTTGTCATATGGAACATATTATACCTATCCAACAATATTCCGAAGCTATTCAAGCGATCAAAAACGCCATAGTACGTAGCAGATATAGAGCTGTGACTAATGTCAATAAAGAAATACTTTCTCTGAATTATGCCATCGGGCGTTACATTTCAG
>CAZKYD010000183.1:0-2797 GCA_964556875.1 uncultured Alistipes sp. | reverse complement strand
GGTGCAAAGTTACGACGTATTTTTGAATTGACAAAATTTTCCGACAAAAAAATTCGATATTTTTTAAACTTTTTTCCGCCAGAACCCTTTCAGATTTGCATTCTGAGCGGCTATAGTCCTTATTACCAACAGATTCAACCGTCTTTCAAAATTTACGCCTTTTCTCAAAAAATTTTGTTTCGAATATCTATTCTTACTATAGAGGATTTTTCGTAAATTTGCGGTTGAGCCAATTCTTACGTAGCTTACAAATAATAAAACTTGAACATACCATATATGAAAGAACAGATTATTGCTCGCGTGAATGCTTTTCGCGCTGAGATGAAGAAAGCCGGCATCGCGGCTGCTATCATTCCGCAAACAGACGCCCATCTGGGCGAATACATCGCCGACCACTGGCAAGTGCGCCGCTGGCTGAGCGGTTTTACCGGTTCGGCCGGTTCGCTGGTAATCACCGACAAGGAGGCGTTGCTCTGGGCCGACTCGCGCTACTTCCTGCAGGCAGGCGAACAACTCGAAGGCACCGGCATCCTGCTTATGAAGGATGGTCTGCCCGAAACGCCCTCTATTTCGCAATACTTAATTAGCCACATGGTAAAGGGTACAACCGTAGGCATCGACGGACTACTATTCTCCGCCACCGAGGTTGCTTCCCTAAAGGGCTCGCTGGAAAAACATGGGTTGAAGCTCTCTACCGACTTCTCCCCCATCGATGCTATCTGGACCGACCGTCCGGAGATTCCGGCCTGTCCGCTGTTCCTCCACGATGAAAAATATGCCGGCAAATCGGCCACAGATAAAATCCGCGAGATTCTCCAGCAAGTAAAGGAGCAGGGCGCAAACGCCATCCTGATTTCCGACCTGGCAGAACTGGCCTGGACCTTGAATGTCCGCTCAAGCGACGTTCACTGCAACCCGGTTGCTACGGGCTATCTCTATCTATCGGCCGACGGATCTACCCTCTTTGTCAATGAAAAGAAGCTCACACCGGAGGTGAGCGAAGCACTGTCAAAGGCCAACGTTACTACGGCGCCATATCAGTCGGTACTTCAATTTATTGAGAACCTGCCGGAATCGGCTGCCGTGCTCTACGAACCGGCCCATACAGCAATTCGTCTTGTTGACGCCCTAGGTTCACGTGCGGTTATCGGTCAATCGCCGGTACCGATGATGAAAGCCGTAAAGAACGCCGTGCAGATTGCCGGTATGCGCAACGCAATGGAGAAGGACGGAGCCGCCTTGGTTGGTGCATTCATGGAATTTGAGCGTCGCCTGCGCGAAGGCGTTCAGCTTACCGAACTCGATGTTGCCGACATTCTAACGGAATACCGCTCAAAGCAGGACCTCTATGTTGACGAATCGTTCGAGACAATCGCCGGCTACGGCCCCCACGGAGCTATCGTCCACTACTCTGCAACCCCCGAATCAAACGTTGCCGTTAAGCCCGAAGGCCTGCTACTGATCGACTCCGGTGCTCAATATCTCGACGGCACTACCGACATAACCCGTACGATTTCCGTAGGCACGCCTACCGATGCCGAACGCCACGACTTCACCCTCGTAATGAAAGGCCACATCGCCCTCGACAGGGCCATCTACCCCGAAGGTACGCGCGGTGACCAGCTCGACGCTCTGGCTCGCCTCCCGCTCTGGAAAGAAGGCTTGAGCTACCTCCACGGCACCGGTCACGGCGTTGGTCACTTCCTGAGCGTTCACGAAGGTCCGCAAAGTATACGCCTCAACCATGTTCCCGTTGACCTGCGCCCGGGCATGATTACCTCCAACGAACCGGGCCTTTACCTGGCCGGCGTTCACGGCGTACGCTGCGAAAACCTCGTACTGACCACCGAAGCATTCACCACAGAGTTCGGCCACTTCTACCGCTTCGAACCAATGACCCTCTTCCCCTGGGATTTAACCCTGATGGACACCAACTTGATGACGCAAGAGGAGGTTGATTGGGTTAACAACTACCACCAAGAAGTTTACCGCCGCTTAAGTCCGCGCTTGAACAACGAGCAGAAGGAATGGCTCCGCAATAAGACTCGCGAACTCAAAAAATAACCCTTAATCCAACTTATTGCTATGCCATTAATTCTCCCCCTTAGGGGATTCACTCCCAAAATCGGGAAAGACTGCTTCCTGGCCGAAAACGCTACGATTATCGGCGATGTAGAGATGGGCGATGAATGTTCCGTATGGTTCAACACCGTATTGCGCGGCGACGTAAACTCTATCCGCATCGGCAACCGCGTAAACATCCAGGATGGTTCCGTACTCCACACGCTCTATCAGAAATCTACCATCGAAATCGGCAACGACGTATCGATTGGCCACAACGTAACCCTTCATGGCTGCAAAATCCATGACTACGCCCTCATCGGTATGGGAGCAACAGTGATGGACGATGCAGTCGTTGGACAGGGTGCATTGGTAGCAGCCGGTGCTGTCGTACTGTCGAAAACGGTGATTGGGCCTCATGAAATGTGGGCCGGAGCTCCGGCCAAATTCGTCAAGATGATGGAGCCCGAAAAATCTAAGGAACTCAACCAAAAAATCGCCCACAACTACCTCTTCTATTCCAAGTGGTATACCGATCCCTCAAATCTCTCTTGATTTATTTTGCCAATTATAACTAATTAGTTATCTTTGCAAATGAATAATTTCAACAGCAAAAACGATATTCGCACACTCTTAACAACCGACGAGTTTAACGCATTCTATAATAGCTTAAGCAAATCAGTTCAGGAGAAGTTCGAATACGTTTTTGAAGTAGTTCAGACCATATATTCCATTC
>CAZKYD010000182.1:0-2826 GCA_964556875.1 uncultured Alistipes sp. | reverse complement strand
TCCACCGCCCCGACTCGCGCTCACCCGGCGAAACGTAAAAAAACGGCCCGAAAGACAACGAGATGTCTGCGGGCCGTTTTTATATGGTTTACCTGCCTATTGGCAGAGGCTGCTGATTAGTCCTGATACTTCTTAACGATAACAGTAGCGTTGTGGCCACCGAAACCGAAAGAGTTAGAGAGGGCTGCACGTACGGTGCGCTTCTGAGCCTTGTTGAAGGTGAAGTTGAGAGTATAGTCGATATTCTCGTCTTCGTCGCCTTCTTCGTGGTTGATAGTCGGGGGAACGATATCGTTCTGGCAAGCGAGCAAGCTGAACATTGCTTCCATTGCGCCGGTTGCACCGAGCAGGTGGCCGGTCATTGACTTGGTAGACGAGATGTTGAGCTTGTGAGCGCTTTCACCGAATACTTCAACGATAGCTTTCACTTCAGAGATATCACCTACGGGGGTAGATGTACCGTGAACGTTGATGTAGTCGATATCTTCGGGCTGCATACCGGCATCTTCGAGGGCATTCTGCATTGCGAGAATTGCACCAAGACCGTCGGGATGAGTTGCAGTCAGGTGGTAAGCGTCGGCCGACATACCGCCACCGGCGATTTCGCCGTAGATCTTCGCACCGCGAGCCTTTGCGTGTTCCAATTCTTCAAGAATCAGAACAGCAGAACCTTCGCCCATTACGAAACCGTCGCGGCTTGCTGAGAAGGGACGCGATGCTGTTTCGGGAGAATCGTTGCGGGTTGAAAGGGCGTGCATTGAGTTGAAACCACCAACACCTGCGGGGAAGATAGCTGCTTCAGCGCCACCGGTTACCATAACGTCGGCCTTACCCAAACGGATAAGGTTGAACGCATCGATGATAGCGTTGTTAGATGAAGCGCAAGCTGAAACCACACCGAAGTTGGGGCCGTGATAACCATATTCCATCGAGATGTGGCCAGACGCGATGTCGGCGATCATCTTGGGGATGAAGAAGGGGTTATACTTCGGACCGTTAGCAGCGTTAAGGGCGTAATATCCGGCTTCTTCTTCGAAAGTATGAAGACCACCGATACCGGCAGCTACGATAACGCCTACACGGTTGCGGTTAATATCTTCCTGGTTTTCGATTCCGGAGTCTTCGACAGCCTGACGAGCAGCAACGAGGGCATACTGAGCGTAAAGGTCGAGCTGACGGAGTTTCTTGCGGTCGATATGGTCGGCGCCGTTGAAGTTCTTCACTTCGCAAGCAAACTTAGTCTTGAAAAGTGAGGCGTCGAAATGGGTAATTGGTCCGGCTCCGGAGACACCGTTAATGGCGTTTTGCCAAGAGGTTTCAACGTCATTACCCAGCGGGGTGAGGGCGCCTAAGCCGGTTACTACTACTCTTTTTAGTTCCATTTAGTTATTATGGTAAAAACGCAATGCGCCCTTAGGCGCATTGTATTGGTTATTGAAGCATGTGCTTCATAGGTGGAGAGGGGTGAGCAGAAATGAGTGATTATGACAGAACTCTCGATTACTGCTTAGCTGCTTCGATGTAGCTGATAGCGTCACCAACAGTAGCGATTGTTTCAGCCTTATCATCGGGGATAGTGATGCCGAATTCCTTTTCGAACTCCATGATAAGTTCTACGGTATCGAGGCTGTCTGCGCCGAGGTCGGTTGTGAAAGCAGCGGTTTCAGTTACCTGGTTTTCGTCAACGCCGAGCTTGTCAACGATGATAGCTTTTACGCGGGATGCGATTTCTGACATAATAAATTGAGTGTTTAATTTTTGAATGATCAGTTTTGGTTGAAAAGTCAGGCATCTTTTTCCACTTCCTCACTTTTCGGTTGCAAAATTACAAAACTTCTATCAAACAACCATATAATATCATGAAAAATTTCCTTAATTGGGCTAATGCGCCCTTAAAACGGCGATTTATATTACATTAATGTTACAAATTACAATTCTTTCAGTGTTCTATTAGGTAAAAATTAGAGCAAAAAAAGATTAAAATTATGTAAATAGCTATCGCCGACAGAGATTCTTCGGAGAGATTTTGGTAAATTTGTTGACTGTAAACCGCTCTACTTTTAGCGAGCGTTTCTTCATAGCTAAACATCTACGATGAGAAAACTCATTTTTATTATATCCTCCATATTCATTCTTGTCAGCTCGCTTACGGCTGCTACCGACTCTCAAAAAAAAGGAGTCAACATTACGCCGCCCGACCTCGAGCAAATCCGCAAGGATGTCACCGACCCCTCCTCTTCTTTATATTATCCGAAACTCATTGGCCGTTACCAGCAAAACGAAACGGTAATGACTGTCGACGAATATCGCCACCTCTACTACGGCTACCTCTTCCAAGAAGACTTCAACCCATATCGACATAACGACGCCACCACCAAAAACGAAAGCCTTTATTATAAGAGCAATCATACACGCGCCGAACTTGATTCGATTATCACCTATGCCGAAATCGCACTTGACGATAACCCATTCGACCTTTCGCAGATGAACTTCTTAATCTACGCCCTGCGTTCGCGTGGAAAAGTAAATCGTGCAAGCATATGGCAATATCGCCTGAACCATTTAATCAAGGCTATCATCTCGTCGGGCACCGGCGACGACCAAGGTCACGCATGGTACGTTATCAACCCGCGCCACGAATATGACATCGTCAACTTCCAGAACGCCGTAGTTAAGGGACAGCACTATGAAGAGCCCTATTTCGACGTCATCGAAGTTGAAAAGAAAGACTCCAAAGGGAAAGTCTCAACCGACACCTATTACTTCAACATCAAGAACCTCCTGGAGGAATATTATCGCAAATTCCCCGAAGAAGAATAACCCCCT
>CAZKYD010000181.1:0-2908 GCA_964556875.1 uncultured Alistipes sp. | reverse complement strand
CTTGCACCACCAACTGCTTGGCTCCTATCGCTAAGGTTCTCAACGACAAGTTCGGCATCACCGACGGTCTTATGACAACCGTTCACTCTACAACTGCAACTCAGAAGACCGTTGACGGTCCCTCTATGAAGGACTGGCGTGGTGGTCGTGCTGCTTCTGGCAACATCATCCCCTCTTCAACCGGTGCTGCTAAGGCTGTAGGTAAAGTTATCCCCGAACTCAACGGCAAACTTACCGGTATGTCAATGCGTGTCCCCACCCTCGACGTATCTGTAGTTGACCTCACCGTTAACCTGGCTAAGCCCGCTACCTACGCAGAAATCTGCGCAGCTATGAAGGAAGCTTCTGAAAACGAACTCAAGGGTATCCTCGGTTACACTGAAGATGCAGTTGTTTCTTCTGACTTCCTCGGCGACACCCGCACTTCTATCTTCGATGCTAAGGCTGGTATCGCTCTGACTGACACCTTCGTTAAGGTTGTTAGCTGGTACGACAATGAAATCGGTTACTCTAACAAGGTTCTCGATCTCATCGCTCGCATGGTAGAAATCAACGGCTAATCCCTGGTTTTAACCAACCTTATTTTAGGCTCTAAAGCCTAATCCCCGAAGCCCTGAGGCCCACGCCTCGGGGCTTCTTTTTTTGCCTACAGCTCACCCCCAATAGCATCGTTTTAGCTGCGTTAATTTGCGTTAAATAATAAAGAATATCCCATTCCGAAACGCAGATATATAGTCCAAAAGCCGTAACTTTGCGATCAAAATTTAATTCTTATTTTACTAACACCCCCTTTATAGAACGATGAATTTATCCAAATGCTTCAAGACCATCGCCGTTGTTCTCGGCATGACAATGAGTGTTGCTCTCGTTAGCTGTGGCGACGATGAGCCCGGAAACACCGACAACACAAACAACAATTCCAACAACAACTCAGGCAGCAGCTCCGACAACAATTCCGGCAGCACCACCGCAGCCAACTACAACGTGTTCGGACATTACAACATCAACCTGTCGCAGGCCTTCTACGACTTCTACGACATCACTGTAAGCTTCACAGACGCTGACGGCCAACTCTTCACCACTCCCTTTACCGAAAACTACGAATGGTCGACCGCAGCCGTTTCTTACGACAACGCCCCCAAGGAATACTATCTCGTTGTAACCGCCACCCCCAAAGCCAACCATCCCGCAATCGACGAGACAGCCTCCTACTATATGGATGCAACCTGCTCTCTGAACCTCTACAAATACACCGATGCTGAGAAGAATGACAACCTGTCGCCCTACCGCACTCTCTCTTACACCATGGCAAGCCCATTTTCTGTCCCCGGCGACAAGCTCGCAGACTATCTGACCAAGACCCGCACCTTCATCAACAAGTCGATCAACCTCGACAGCGGTGAAATCACAAACCATAAGGAAGACTAACAATCTCCCGTCACCAAACACAACGGCGCCCGAGTTCCCCCGGGCGCCGTTACTGTTTTATGATATAGAGAATTAGAAGCTGGAGGGGGAGCGACGATGAGCGTAGGTGGGATCAAAGAGAGAGTTGAGGATATGGGCAAGACGGAGACCTCCGGCTACGAATGCATCTTCGATGGTCGGAGTCCAACGGGCAACTTCGTTATAGCTCAGATTTGATCCGGCAGGAATCTCGTTATAAACTACGGCTGTAGTCTCGATTGACTTCTGCGCCCAATCGTCGATGTTGCCGGAAAGGAGCAGCAGCTGATCCGACTCTGAGAGGCGGTCGAGCTGGTCGGCCCATTCGGTATAGCTCCATTTATGAGCTGACTCTACGAGGTTGGTATCCCAAACGGTATGTAGATTGGTTTCACGACCGAAATATTTCACTTTCACGGTGTTACCACCGGCATCAGTAGCGTGGCCCATATGCATCGGCTGATGCAGGTCGCCAAGGAAGTGAACAAGCATTTTCATCGCCAAGGCGCGATTATCGGCAGTCTGTTCGCCATCGGCCAACACACGAATCGCATAGCGAATACCCTCAATAATATCGCCATCGGGATGCTTCGGCGCCGTCTGATAGGTCTGATCGGCATCGACATTACGGTAATGCCAGGTCTTAGTATAAGCATAATCAGCTGTGTGAGAGGCATTATCAAGCCAGTTTGCCCAATACACCGGGCTGCGGCCATTCAGGATCGAATCAACAGCTAAGCGAGTAGCCGGAGTAAGATGACGCTCGGCAATGCAGACCGTTACATCATGACCTTTTTGCCCCCACGCAAAAGCCGAGAGAGCTACCGGAAAGAGCACGGCAACAAGCGCCATACGGCGTAAAATATCAGCAATTTTCATCATTATTGATTTAGGTTGTATATGAATTTCGATAGTAAATTATACTGCAAAGTTAGTGATTTAGACAAGATTAACAAGCCCTTGTGACGAAATTTCATCAGAAATAATTATCTTTGCATTCATTTTAGAATTACACAGTCAATGTCAATCGACAACATAATCTCACAAGGCGTATCTCGCGCAGTAAAAGACCTTTACGGGGTTGAAACAGCCCCCGAGCAGATCGTTCCCCAAGCTACCCGCAAGGAGTTTGAAGGGAACCTCACCATCGTTGTATTCCCCTGGGTGAAAGCCGCTCGCAAAGCGCCCGACGCCGTTGCCACCGAGATTGGCAACTATTTGGTTGAACATGAGCCCGCCGTTAACCGCTTTAACGCCGTTAAGGGCTTCCTCAACATCGTTATCGAGCCCACTTACTGGAACTCAGTTCTCGAACATATTGCCGCCGACGACAACTTCGGCTTCAAGCAGGCTACCGAAGATAGCCCGCTGGTAATGGTTGAATACTCTTCACCCAACACCAACAAGCCCCTCCACCTCGGCCACGTACGCAACAACCTGCTGGGCTACAGCCTTTCGCAAA
>CAZKYD010000180.1:0-2973 GCA_964556875.1 uncultured Alistipes sp. | reverse complement strand
TCGAAGAAGAGGGCAAGAATCCGTTCTCGCTCGACTCTAAGACTCCCGATTGGGATAAGTTCGAAGACTTCCTCAAGGGCGAAGTTCGTTACGCATCTGTTCAGAAGCAGTACCCCAACGAAGCTGCCGAACTCTTCAACGCAGCTAAGGCTAATGCTCACTGGCGTTACAACAACTACCTCCGTCTGGCTCAGACCCAGTGGGGTGTAGAACCCGAAACAAAATAATTAAGCTCTATAGCTAATTATCCTCGATAAAAAGCGGCGCAGCTCCCGATTCTCGGAGTTGCGCCGCTTCGATTTAAACAAATAATACTACTATGAATTAGCGAACGAATACTTTGTGGGTGGTAGTCTTCTCAGCGTTCGAGACTTTTACTACATATACTCCGGCTGAGAGGCTGTTGGCGGCTACACTGCGGCCGTCCATGGCGTAAACCGCTACCGTTGCGTTGCCGGCTCCTTCAACGCAGAGCTTGCCATCCTTGACGTAAACGCGGCGACTGCCATCAACCGAAATCGGGTTGACGCTCGATTGGCTTTCAATCTTGAAGGAGGGAGAAATCTTCTGGTATTGATAGTTGCCGGCTGCGTCGGTGAGGCGTATGCGCAGGTCGAACCATCCGTTTGCGCTTGCCTTGTCAACGCCTGAAAGGCTGGCGCGATAGAAGTGGCCAAAGCCCGGCATCGTGTAGAGTTCGGGAACTTCAGTTACATTTATTTCGGTAAAGTCATCTGACTGATAAGGCGCATATTCTACTTTTACGGTAGCTTCTTTTTCGTCGAACCACCAATTGCCCCCTTCGTTATGCCAGTTGAAATCGCCGCCGGCAAATTCCAGAATAGCTTCGTCGGCTGTGGCGAAGTGGTTGGTGATGACGCCGTCGGTGTTGACATAATGGAGCATCTGCAGGGTTGGGGCGCAGAGGTCTTCGTTGTGCTCGTCGTAGGCGGCAATCATGTAGTTTTCGCCGCTGACGCCGTCGACGCTGATATTGTTGTTGACCATATAGATCTGCATCAGCCCTTTTTCATGGTCGGTTTCTGCCCATTCCCATGCCCAATCTTCAAAATAGAAATCTTCGAGGTCGTCGTCAAGCACCGACTCTCCATCGTGGAGGATGTTCAAGCCGTAGCCGGCGTCGTCGCTTTCGCGCACTTCGCCGAGCTGGCCTATATAGCAGGGCTTGAACCATACAACCGGGGTGTCGTAATCTTCTTCGCCGTCGGTTTGCGTCATGAAGGCGTTAATAGGGGCGCTGTTGCCATATGCTTCTAATTTCTCGTCTTTCAGGAATGAGAAGGCCTTGTGGCCGGGATATTCAACTACGGTGCCGCCCCCTTCGGGCATTTGGAAGCCGTAATCGCCATAGATGGAATGGTTGTTGTTGACATATTCGTAGCCCTCGGAGGTAAAACGGATTGGCAGACCGTAGACACCGTATGATACCGGCCACTTTACTTGGTCGATGACATTGCCTTCGTCGT
The DNA here is from genome assembly GCA_964556875.1 of uncultured Alistipes sp. Classification (GTDB taxonomy): domain Bacteria; phylum Bacteroidota; class Bacteroidia; order Bacteroidales; family Muribaculaceae; genus UBA7173. The sequence goes on along the minus strand of CAZKYD010000180.1, from coordinate 1,486 downwards.
CGTATTCTTCCCAAACTACTACTCGCGCTTGATAGTCGTTGCGCTTGGGATAGATGAGGGTGTTGAACGTTACATCGGCATCGTCGGAGGGAAGCTCGATACAATAGTCTACTGAGGGCACTTCGGAGGTAAGCTCGCAGTCCATCTCGCCTAAGAGCTGTTCGTTCATCAGGTTGTAGATTACGATCTGGCTGTTGTAAGTTTCGCACCCCAGCTTCTCGTGAAGGGGTGTGGGCTGGAAGGTCTCTTCGTAGTGGTGGTAGTTGGCAAGGTCGTTTTCGATGTTGAGCGTTTTTGTGCCGGTAGTTTGGAGCAGGGCGCCATAGACTTTTGTGTTGTCTTTTGCCGGCATAGCTCGGAATTGAATGAATTTGAACTTGTCGCTTACATTATTAATAAGGTAGTCAAAAATCACCTCACCGGAGACTCTTTCGCCGTCGACGTTGCGCTCATATCCTGCAGAGCCCGACATTGATGCGATCAGTCCGCAGTCTTCATGATACATATATTCATTAAAGTACATATTCTCGATGTTGCATTGAGAATAGTCGTAGGTGGGGTCGTAGGCCGATTCGCTGAAATCAGCGTAGGGAAGTCGCGTATAATCGCCTGAGGGGAGTTTTGTACGGAACTGGAGGTGGTTGGTAGCGTCGGCAGCGTCAAGGGTTAACGTCATGTCGCTGTTGACTTCGACGTCCTCTTTGACAACGAAAATTTGCGGGCCAAAATTTTCATTGGTATAGCGCGCCAAGAAGTTGTATTTCCCGGCAGGGAGGCTGAAGTCGATGAAATCATCTTCCCATTCATAGTCGTAGTAGTAGGTCTCGTCGGCATTGAAGGCGATGGCGCAGTCGGGGTGCATACCTGAGCCCCATGCGAAATTCATTCGCACGGTATATTCTTCATCTTCGGCTTTCTTGGCGGCCTTGAGCGGGGATTTGCGCTCTGAGGAGGCATGGCGCCGGAGATTCGCGGTAGGTGCTTGCTTCTCGCCAACAGGGTGATAAACGCTATTGAGATTTGCACTGATCGGTTGTAAGCCTATTAGCCAGGCTACTATGCAAGTAGCCAAACTTCGTAATTTCATGATTGTAGAATTTTGGATTAGTTATTAACTAATCGCAAAATTAATGAAATTATCGAATTAATCCCCATATAATTAAATTTTTAACATTCTGCCGCTCCGCGCTGGCGGGAAGCAACGCGGCGGAGCGACCACCGTGGCTTCGACTGCAGTCGAAGCAAACCAGTTGGGCTTCAAGAGGGGGAGGCGCAAAAAAAGAAAAGCAGTTAGCGACGCTAACTGCTTTTCTGGTGGTGACCCCGGAGAGGCTCGAACTCTCGACCCACTGATTAAGAGTCAGTTGCTCTACCAACTGAGCTACGGAGTCATTGTTTTGATTGGCATTTCTCTCAAATGCGTTGCAAAGGTAGCGACTTTTTTTGAACTGACCAAATTTTTCGGCAACTTTTTCAATTTTTCTTT
>CAZKYD010000179.1:0-3161 GCA_964556875.1 uncultured Alistipes sp. | reverse complement strand
TAATAAGCAGATAGCAAAAAGCAATTCGTCTCTGATGAAACGAATTGCTAAGATCCGTCAAACTGCGGCCTTCGTTTAGGCGGGGCAGTTTGTATGGGGTATGGGGGAAAGTTTATTTGTCGAGCTTTTCGTAGATTGAGTTCTGGGATTTGTATTCCGGAACGATGGCTTTCATTGCGGCAACGAGTTCCATGTCGTTGTTGCGGTTTTCAGCAGCGGCAATCAGCTCTTTGATTGAGCGGTTGGTGTCGCAATATTCGTATTGGCGCACCTTGGCAATCTTGATTTTGGCGTGGAAGGTCGGAAGTGTGGTTTCTTCGTCGTTGAGCACTTCTTCGTAGAGCTTTTCGCCTTCGCGCAGGCCGGTGTACTTGATTTCGATGTTTTGGGCTCCGCTGAGCTTGATCATGCGCTTAGCCAGGTCGGCGATGCGCACCGGTTTGCCCATATCGAACACGAAGATTTCGCCGCCGTTGCCCATTGTGCCGGCTTCGAGCACGAGTTTGCAGGCTTCGGGGATGAGCATGAAGAAGCGGATGATATTGGGGTGGGTCACGGTAACGGGGCCTCCGGCTGCAATCTGCTTTTGGAACAGGGGGATTACGGAGCCGTTTGAGCCGAGCACGTTGCCGAAACGGGTGGTTACGAATTGGGTTTCACCTTTCACCTTGCCGGCCTTGATGGCGCTGTCGAGGCTCTGAACGTAGATTTCACAGATGCGCTTCGAGCAACCCATCACATTGGTGGGGTTGACGGCTTTATCGGTTGAAATCATTACGAATTTCTTGGTGCCATATTTTACAGCGGCGTTGGCTACGATGCGCGTGCCGTTGATGTTGTTGATGATAGATTCCGAGGGGTTGTCCTCCATCATCGGCACATGCTTGTAGGCGGCGGCGTGGAATACGTAGTCGGGGCGATGCTCCTCGAAGATGGCATCCATGCGGCTTTCGTTAGCGATATCGGCGATGAGGGTGTGGGCCTTGATTTCGGGCCAGCGATTGTGCATCATCAGGCGGATATCGTGGAGCGGGGTTTCCGCTTGGTCGATAAGGATCAGTTCGGCGGGGGAGAAGGTTGCAACTTGGCGCACCATTTCGCTACCGATCGAACCGGCGGCACCGGTGATGAGGATGCGTTTACCCTTCAGCAGGTTGCCGACAGCTTCCATGTCGATTTCGATTTTATCGCGGGGAAGGAGGTCTTCGATATCTACCTCATGGAGCTGTGAATATTTCAGGTTCGATTTCTCGTCCCACTGCTGAGCTTCGGGAATCATGTAGATTTTAATCCCGGCATCGATCAGGTTGTTGACCATATGCTGATTCTCGCGCAGGCGTTCGTTTTTCAACGGGGAGACGAATAGGGTAGTGGCGCCTAACTTTTTCATGTTGGCGATTACATATTCGTCGTTGTTGTAGACGTCTACACCGAGGATCTTTTTGTGTTCGAGAAACTCGTTGTCGGAGATGAAACCAACAACTTTGTAGGGGGAGTTTTCGCCGGCAATACTCTTGGCGAGCGACATGCCGCCGAGCTTCACGCCGTAGATAAACACCTTTTCTACTTTCTTAGAGCTCGTTGTGGCATCGAAGATATATTTTACCCAGATGCGCAAACTCCAGAGCAGGAAGATGGCGATTACCGCTGTCTCGAAGATGGCAATGATCGGGATGGGGATAATCTTGTCGAGCAGGAGCGCTTGTAATGGGATGAGGCAGAACGTACTTAACATTCCGGCATACAGCAGGCGCTGCATGTCGATGAAGGTTGAGTAACGTACGATGCCGGAATATGTATGGAAGATACGAAACCATACCATATAAACAGCCCAGTAGGCAAGCAGAATTCCGGTTAGATGTAGACCGCTCGAGGCGGTTGCGACAAGTCCGTTGTTGATTATGAGGACAACAAGAGTGGACAAGATAACAATAGCACTGTCCGCGATGATAACTGACCAGTAGGGCACTGCTCGTCGCGAAAAATACCATGAACATAAATGAGATAAAGGACTTGTCATCTGAGATTTAAGCAATGATTAATTAATGGCATATATAGGTATCCATTGAATACACATATGTGTTACAACTGCAAAGATAGACAAAATTTATTGGTTTTGAAAATTTTTTTTGGCGATATATATAGCCTGATTTTATATTCCTCGAAAAGATCTCCGCGATTTACCCCCCCCCTATAAGATAATAGATTGATAGCTAAATAGTTAATAGCTATTAGACATATTAAGCAAAAACGAAGGAAGCCGACTTGAATCACTCAAGCCGGCTCCCACGCAAATTTAATCCTATTTTGAATATTCAGAGTGGTTATTCACCAACATGCTCTTGGATTATAATACCGGAGATTTGAACGGTAGTGTTGTCGGGGTTGCCACCGAAGTCGAATACGAGCTTCAGGTTAGCGATGTCGATACCGTCGAGGTTGGTTTCTTCAAATACGTAGTCGTCGTAAGCGGTGAGGTTTACGCGATCGGTGAAGTAGTAGATACCGTCGTCGGTGTCGTCGCAAAGCTTGATAGTAGCTTTGGCAACATCCTGAGTTGAGTTCAAGATTACGCGTACATCATATTTCTTCGATGCGCTGGTGGCGATGTTCGTCTTGAAGTGGAGCTGAGCTTGCCACTGGTCGAAGGTAGCCTGCGGGAGAGCCATGGTGTAAACGCCATTGTTGTCTGAGAATTCGGGATCAGCGAGCTGGCTCCAACCGGGAGCGTAGTAGAAGAATGTGGTGTATGACAGGCCGTGCCAGAGGTTGTCGGCAGAGTTTTCGTCAACCCATGTTACGGAAGATCCACCCTGGTTATCGTCGCCGCCATTGTCGTCGGGAAGCACGGTGCCATCATCGTCGGCATGGTTCTTCAGAACGATGTTCGACATTGTAACCTTAGAGTTGGCTTCGTTGCCACCGAAGTCGAATACGAGCTTCAGGCTTGCGATATCCAGACCGGGCATGTCAGACATGTAGAAGATATAGTCTTCGTTAGCATTCAGGGCTACTTGTTCAGCGAAGTAGAAGATGCCATCGTCGGTAGCGTCGGTAAGCTTGATAGTTACGTGAGGATGGTTAGCTGAAGAGTTCAGGACAACAGAGAAGTCGTAGTTGTTGCTTGAGCTGGTCGACATATCGGTTGTGATGAGCATCTG
>CAZKYD010000178.1:0-3181 GCA_964556875.1 uncultured Alistipes sp. | reverse complement strand
CCCGATATGTTTGAACTGAAAGTTGACGGCACAGACCGCACAAAATGGGTACTGCTTTGCAACCTCAATCCCGGCGGCCCCTTCGGTGGTAGTGCAACTCAATATTTTGTTGGAGATTTCGATGGCACCACCTTCACCCCCGATCGTGATGCCAAGGGAGAAGTGCCTACAAAATGGATGGATTTCGGTAAAGACCATTATGCAACCGTCAGCTTCAGCGACGCTCCGCAAGGACGTAGAGTGGTAGTAGGATGGATGAGCAACTGGCAGTATGCTAACGACGTACCGACTCAGCAGTTCCGCAGCGCCAACACTCTTCCCCGCGACCTGCGCCTCTTTACCGGGCAAGACGGACAGCTCTATATGGCTTCAGCTCCCTCGCCCGAACTGACCGCAATGCGTGGCCGCCAGACAGTTAAAGTCGGTAAGACCGGCCTCAGCTCAACAGCCCGCAGCTATAAACTCCCCACCGAGAACGACGGCATCTGCGAAATTCTCTTAGACTTGAACGCTTCGGCCAATTCAAGGGTTAATATTACACTCTCTAATAGCAAAAACGAAAAAGTAAACCTCGTTTACGATTCGGCAGAGAAGACCTTATCGTTCGATCGCACAAACAGCGGTATCGTTGACTTTAGCCAGGATTTCCCCTGCAACATCGCTGCTCCGCTCCTGGGTAAAGATCATAACCTTTCGCTCCGCATCTTTATTGACCGATGCTCAATCGAGGTGTTCGGCAACGATGGCGAGTTAGCAATGACCAACCTCGTGTTCCCCACAGCCCCCTATACCGAGCTTTCCCTCTCAGCCACCGGCAAAGCTAACGTATCGGCGCTCTCGGTTTATCCTCTAAACCCGTCAAAATAGTTCTATAGATATCCCCTTATTCAACCTTGAAAAATATCCAAAACATGGAATCAAATAAAACAGCACTTACCAGCCGCAAGACGTCGCTGATGCAGTTCATCCCCGTGATGTTATGCTTCTTTGCAATGGGTTTCGTTGACCTTGTCGGCACCGCTTCAAACTATGTTCAGAAGGACCTCAGCCTGACCGACTCGCAGGCAAACCTGTTCCCCTCACTCGTGTTCTTCTGGTTCTTGATTTTCTCCGTGCCCACCGGCATGCTGATGAACCGTATCGGCCGTAAAAACACCGTGCTCCTCTCGCTCGGCGTTACCGCCCTCTCGCTGATTATCCCGATCTTCGGATCAGACTATTATACTATGCTTATAGCGTTCTCGCTGCTCGGAATCGGCAACGCTATCATGCAGACTTCGCTTAACCCCTTGGTAACAAACCTTATTAATGGCGATAAGTTGGCAGCAACGCTGACCCTCGGTCAGTTTGTAAAGGCAATTGCTTCCTTCCTGGCTCCTATCCTTGCGGCATGGGGCGCAACAACCTATCTCCCCACCTTCGGACTGGGCTGGCGCTCACTCTTTGTAATCTTTGCCATTGTCAGCTTCCTTTCGATATCAGCTCTTGCAGCTACCCCCATTGAAGAAGATCGTCAGAGTAAAGCCTCAAGTGTAGTTGACTGCTTACGCCTCTTGGGCAAGCCCTTCATCCTGCTCTGCTTCCTCGGAATCATGTGTCACGTTGGTATCGACGTCGGTACTAACACCACCGCTCCGAAAATCCTCATGGAACGCCTCGGTCTCCCCCTTGAAGAGGCAAGTTTCGCTACCGGTATCTACTTCATCTTCCGTACTACCGGCTGCTTCCTCGGAGCGATTATTCTGAGCTACATCTCTCCGAAACGCTTCTTCGCTTTCAGTGTAATCTTGATGGCGATCGCGATGGCAATCCTCTTCGTAGGTCAGACAAAATTAGTGCTCTATGTTGGTATCGCGCTTATCGGTTTCGGCAACTCAAACGTGTTCTCAATCATCTTTGCTCAGGCGCTCAACGCCATGCCTAAAGCCCAGAACGAAGTTTCAGGACTGATGATTATGGGGCTGTTTGGTGGCACAGTGTTCCCCCTTGCGATGGGATATGCAGCCGATGCAATCGGTCAGGCAGGTGCCGTAGCCGTAATGACTGTTGGAGTTGTTTATCTGCTCTACTATACATTGAAAATTAAAAAAGCCTGATAGTCGGCCTGCCGAAATATCAGACAACAACAATAAACAGAAATCACAAACATAAAACATAAGTAAACCATCATGAAAGACATTGTAGTCGGAATGGGTGAGGCCCTTTGGGATGTCCTCCCCGAAGGCAAAAAGATAGGCGGTGCGCCCGCAAACTTTGCATACCATGTATCGCAGTTTGGACTCCATAGCTGCGTAGTAAGCGCAGTTGGCAAAGACGCACTCGGCGATGAAATTATCGAAAACTTTACCTCAAAAGGGCTAAATCAGTTGATTGAAACCGTGCCGTATCCTACCGGTACCGTACAGGTTGAAATCGACCAGGCAGGTATCCCTCAATATGAAATCAAAGAGAATGTAGCTTGGGATAACATCCCCTACACAGCTCGTCTCGAACAACTTGCCCAGCGTACACAAGCCGTTTGCTTCGGCTCATTAGCTCAGCGAAATGTAGTTTCGCGCAACACTATCAATCGCTTCCTCGACGCAATGCCTACTGAAGATAAGGAGGAAGAACCGCTGATTGTCTTCGACGTAAACCTTCGTCAAGGCTTCTATAACAAGGAAATCCTTTGCAACTCGATGCGTCGTTGCAATATCCTGAAGATTAACGATGAAGAGCTGATTACCGTTAGCCGTATGTTTGGTTATCCCGGTATCGACCTCCAGGATAAGTGCTGGATTCTTCTGGGTAAATACAACCTGAAGATGCTGATCCTGACATGTGGCATCAACGGTAGCTACGTGTTCACCCCCGGCAACGTATCCTTCCAGCCTACCCCCAAGGTTGAAGTTGCCGACACCGTTGGCGCCGGTGATTCCTTCACCGCAGCGTTCATCGCCTCAATTCTCAAAGGGAAACCCGTAGCAGACGCTCATCGTAAAGCTGTAGAAGTATCTGCATTCGTCTGCACACACAAGGGCGCAATGCCTATCCTCCCCAAGGAATTGACAGATTAAAATAGTACTTGAATTTCATATACATCCTTCGGCAAATATCAAGGTAAGTAGAGTTTTTAGGTTAGAATTGTATTTAGGTTAGGATTTAAGGATAAATTGGTTTAACATAACCTTATTTGCCGAAA
>CAZKYD010000177.1:0-3220 GCA_964556875.1 uncultured Alistipes sp. | reverse complement strand
ATTCGTCGTAAGTTTTTACGAGTTCTTCGCGCGACTTTTCGCTCTTGGTATCGCCGTGTTCGTAGGCATCCCAATCGAAATCAGCGATAGGAGAGTTTTTAACTTCTTCAGTCATTTAATTAGGTTAATAATAAAGTGAATAATAGCCTTGGGAAAAGGCGTCGCAACCTTCAGCGGCAGCCTGCAACCTGCTGACTGACTATGGGTTGCAGGGCGCGCAGAGGGCGCACCAATCCCTAAGGTGCCAAAAAGCAGGGGCAAAGTTACGCATTCTTTTTCAATCTTGCAACTCCAAAGCCCTGATTTATAGCTATTTTTTAATAAAAGTTAGGTCGGAAGAGGTGGAGGCGTTGACGCGAAGGCGCAAGCCGGTGGTTGATGGGGAGTCCCAGAGGGAGGCTACGTTAAGCGCGATGTAGTACTGACGGTTAAAAGTTGGGGAGGATTCGCCGCGCGCATGATATAGATAGGCGGTCGGGATAGGGTCGTTAGCGGTTGCCGGGTCGAGCACGAGGGCAAAGCGGCGAGGCGTTGCATCGTAGCCCAAGCGCAGACGCATATAGATTTTCGAGCCGCCACGCCATGCGCTGACAACCTCTACCGGGTCTTTATCCCAGCCTTCGAGGTCGGCGCTGCTTTCCGCAACCTGCAAATCCAAATTATTAATATTTGCCCACGTTAGGATAGCAACTCGGTCGCTGACATAGGCTACGCCTCCGGCCGGCTGATAAGCTACAAAGATTGATTTACCAACCTCCGGAGCGTCGCTGCCGAGCGAGCTATCGGCGTAAAGTTCTACGGGGGTATCGCTGTTTTGAGGATAGAGATAGAGCGTAGTGGAGGATGAATCGGTGGCCCCTACTTCGCAAATATCGTAGAGGGTGGCAGCATGAGGTTCGTCGGACGCATCCGTATCATGGCACGCCGGCAACCCAACGGCCACAGCTGCAGCAACCATTGTAGCTACAACTCTACTAAAGATCTGTCGGCAGGGGTGCATCTTCTTCTTGAACGGTTGGAGGAGTTTCAATCAGGCCGTCGGCAATATGGATTACGCGATTACTGCGCTCGGCCAGCAATTCATCGTGGGTTACGATTACGAAGGTTTGGTTGCGCTCGTCGCGCAAGCGGAAAAACAGGTCGTAGAGCTCTCGGCGGTTAGCGGAATCGAGGCTACCGGAGGGCTCATCGGCCAAAATCACACCGGGGTTATTGATCAGCGCACGAGCAACAGCAGCGCGTTGGCGCTCGCCGCCCGAGAGCTGGGCCGGACGGTGGCCGACGCGGTCGGCCAGACCTAAATATTCGAGTAATTCGCCGGCTCTGCGGAATGCTGCGGATCGTTTCTCGCCGGCTATCAATGCCGGCATTGCTACATTTTCCAGTGTGGAAAATTCAGGCAGAAGCTGATGAAACTGAAACACGAAACCGATATTGCGATTGCGGAATCGCGCCAATTCCCCGGCGCTGAGGCGAAATACGTCGACGCCGTCATACTCTACGCGCCCGCTGTCGGGCCGGTCGAGCGTACCGAGGATTTGCAGCAGGGTTGTCTTGCCGGCACCGCTTGCCCCCACTATCGACAATATTTCCCCTTGGTTTACGTCAAGGTCGACCCCCCGGAGCACCTCCAGGCGGTCGAAGCTCTTGCGTATTCCTTGCATTTTTATCATCTCATGAAAATTTATTGGCAATTTTCGAGATGGCATATTCGGGGCGAACGCGGCGATACAGGATGTCGTAGACAGCCGCTGCTATCGGCATGTCAACCTCATACTTGGCGTTAATTTCATGGATACATTTAGCGCCGTAGTAGCCTTCGGCGGTCTGCTCCATCTCCATGCGTGCGGCCTTTACGGAATAGCCGTTACCAATCATGGAGCCGAAATTATGATTGCGCGAGAAGCGCGAATAGGAGGTTACCAGCAGGTCGCCCAGGTAAACCGAGTCGCAAATCTGGCGCGGACGAGGATTTACGGCGTCGAGGAAATTCTTCATTTCTCGAATCGCATTGGAGACCAGCATGGCTAAGAAATTATCACCCTTCTTCATACCATGTACGATTCCGGCAGCAATAGCGTAGATATTCTTCATTACGCCGGCGTATTCTATTCCGTCAACGTCGGTAGAGAGAATTGCATGGCAGTTGCGCGTGCCGCAGATACATTTTCCAAACTTTTCTGCCATATCAATGTTCTCGCAACCAACTGTCAGGTACGACGGGCGGTCAAGAGCGACTTCTTCGGCATGACACGGACCCGACACTACCAATGTGCGTTCACGTTTAACGCCGAATTTCTCAATCATATAATCGGTTACCAGCATATTCTCGTCGGGCACGATACCCTTTACTGCCGATACGATATATTTGTCGCTCAGGTCAACGTCGATTTTTGCCAGGTGGCTTTTAAAATATGGCGACGGCATCACCAGCAGAAGCGTGTCGGCTTCTGTGGCGATGTGGTTTATGTCGGATGAAAATACGATGCGATTGGTATCGAACGCAACGTCGGTAAGGTACGCCGGGTTATGTCCCAAGCGTACGAACTCCTCTATGCGGTCGTCGCGACGCATATACCAAAGGATCTGTTCGCAATTTTGCAGCAATAGCTTTGCCAAAGCTGTGGCCCAGCTACCGCCCCCCATGACGGCAATGCGTCCGGGGAATTCATTACATGGCATGTTTGATTGTAGGTTGGTTATTCTTCGTTGTTAGTGGGATAAAGCGCTTGAGCGGCTTCAACCCACGCCTTGATTTGTTCAGGCTGGGGATTCTTGAGCTGGAGCTTATACTTCTTATTAATGCCCAGCAGTTCCTGCTGTAGCTTGCCTGCTACGGCCGATGCGAGGGCCTCAACGGTCAGGAATCCGGCTTTCTGAATAGGCGCTACCCATTCGGCAGGAACGCCGATGGCGGTGAAGGCCTCTTCTTTATCGCGGCGAGCTACCTTTTCGGGGCGCATTTGCGGGAAGAGCAGTACCTCCTGGATAGTAGTCTGGCCGGTCATCAGCATTACCAAGCGGTCCATACCGATACCCATACCCGATGTAGGAGGCATACCATACTCCAGCGCGCGGATAAAGTCGTGGTCAATAATCATTGCTTCGTCATCGCCCTTCTCGGAAAGGCGCATCTGCTCAACGAAGCGCTCGTACTGGTCGATCGGGTCGTTCAGCTCAGAGTAGGCGTTGGCCAGCTCCTTACCGTTGACCATCAGCT
>CAZKYD010000176.1:0-3315 GCA_964556875.1 uncultured Alistipes sp. | reverse complement strand
GTCGGCGATACGTTTCAGAGCGAGATACTTATCGCGCGCATTTACCATATAATATACGTGGCGCACATTTGCCGAGCTTTCGTTGCGGTTGCCGACAACGAATTCCTGCGGATTGTGCATATATTTGCGGGCAATGCTGGCGATTTCCTTCGGCATAGTAGCCGAGAACATCAGCATCTTTCGGTTTTCGGGGACATTGTCGAGAATCTCGTTGATAGAGTCGAGGAAGCCCATGTTAAGCATTTCGTCGGCTTCGTCAAGGATTACGGTGTGGACATTCTCGAGATTTACAACGCCACGGTTGATAAGGTCGATAAGTCGACCGGGGGTGGCAACGATTACTTGCACGCCGCCACGCAGGGAACGAATCTGGCTTTCAATGCTCGAGCCGCCATAAACGGGGAGCACCTTTATATCGGGCAGATATTTAGAAAAGTCGGCAAGGTCGGAGGCTATCTGAAGGCATAGCTCGCGAGTAGGGGAGAGGATTAGTGCCTGCGGTTTGTTGAGCGATGCATCCAAGCGCTGCAACACCGGCAGACCAAAGGCGGCAGTTTTGCCGGTACCTGTCTGTGCCAGAGCAACAACGTCACCCTCTTCGTTGAGAAGATGCGGAATGACACGCTCCTGCACCGGCATCGGGTTCTCGAAGCCGAGTTCTTCGACAGCTTTGCGCAAGGGCTCGCTGACGCCTAATTCTTCAAATGTCATGATTATGTGTTTTTGTGTTTTCGTTTTCGACTGCAAAGATACAACAAAGCAGACCAGCAAAAAGAATGCAGGCCTGCTTTTTTGATATTTTTATGTAAAAAGAGGGTGATTTTCTCCTTTGTAGTAGCCGATTAGAAGTAGAAGTTGACAGATTTCGGATAGAAGAGCATTCCGGAACCTACTTCCTGCGCAACGGCTTCGCCCATGCTGTTGGCAACGATGGCTAGCGCGAAACGTAATGCTGCCGATGGACCGTTGGCGGTAATCAGGCGGTCAAGCGCAATGACGGGGGAGTCGCGCAAAATTGCGTTGGGGAGCCCTTTTTCGAAGCCGGGATAGCAGGTTGCTTCCTTGCCGTCGAGGATGCCGAGCGGACCGAGCACTACCGCCGGAGCTGCGCAAATAGCTGCGATTTTGCCGGAAGTAGACTGATTGATGAGCAATGTGTTGAGCGGAGCGAATTTCGAGAGATTGTCAGCACCGGGCATTCCGCCGGGAAGAATAAGCCATTCCGGGGTGACAAAATCAGTTTTACTGTAGAGAAGATCTGCGGAAACAGGAATGCCATGAGCACCAATTACAACATGGCTGTCGGTGATAGAGACGGTCTTGACGTCCATGCCGCCACGGCGCATAACGTCCAGAACAGTTAGGGCTTCAATTTCTTCAAAGCCGGCAGCAAGAAAGATGTACGAAGTCTTCATGTCAAAATAGGTTTGATTGTGAAAAGTTAAGAATTAGAGTATCACTGGTAACAGATGGATGTACTTTAGTTTTTGGGAAAGTAAGTGCCAAATGTGACTACATCTTGTTACTGATTGTTTAATTGTATGATTATTAATGAATTATGAAGATTTATGGTCTTCGATAATTTATGCCATTAAATCTTTATTAGACTATTAACGCAAAATTACAACAAAATGTTTATATCTACGCTAAAAAATTTCATAATTTTGCAGAAATATTTGCTCTACGCTAAATATCGTGATATGAAGATTTCGAAATTTATGATGATAATGGCAGCCGGAGTAGCCGCAATGATGATTTCCGGTTGCAACCGAGCTAAGGAATGGCGTCAGAATAATGGGGCCGTTTGGAACACGGTTTACACTATAACTTATGAGGCCGACCGCGACCTTTCCGACTCGATTCAGATGGTGTTTCGACAGGTTGAAAACTCGCTGTCGCCTTTCAACGAGGGGTCGTTAGTGTCGCGTATTAATCGCAATGAGACTGTGGCTACCGATTCGTTGCTGCGATACGTGTTCCATATGTCATCGGAGATTTGCCTTCGTTCCGGCGGTAAATTCGATCCTACAGTATCTCCGGTGGTAAACCTTTGGAAGTTCGGCTATACCGGCAAGGTGGATGCTGATTCGGTTTGGGAACCGTCGGCTGGGCAGATCGACAGCGCGATGCAGTTTGTTGGGATTCGCGATTGCCGAATGCTTCCCGATGGCAAAATTGTAAAGAAATCGGCGGGCACTACCTTTAATTTCTCTGCCATCACAAAGGGGTATGCCTGCGACCTCGTTGCCGATATGCTACAGCGCAACGGCGCGGAAAATATGATGGTTGAAATTGGCGGGGAAGTCACCGTCAGAGGCCACAACCCGCGTGGCGATGCGTGGCGCCTTCAGGTTGACACCCCGAAAGTTGAAGACGGTGCACCGAGTCATGAGGCTATCGACATTATTGAAGTTACCGACTGCGGAGTGGCAACCTCTGGCAATTATCGCAACTATCATCAGAGCACCCACGGCAGAGTTGGGCATACAATCGACCCTGTCAGTGGTCAGCCCTGCGTCACCCCGCTCCTGTCTGTGACGGTCATAGCCCCCACGTGTGCTGAAGCTGATGCCTATGCCACAGCCGCCATGGCCTCCCCAACCGTCGCCTTTGCCGACTCCATCCTCCGCAGTGCCAATCTCCGTGCCATCCTTGTCACCGCCAACCCCGATTCCACCCTCTCCATCCACCAACTTCCCTAATCCCCCCATTCTTCGCTGGGGGTTCGGCGGTCCTGCCCACACACAAAATCCGGCCTCGGAGAGGACGGCCGTAAAATCAAATAGCCGGAGTTAACCAAATATCGAGAGTCAACTGCCAACCTCTCCGAGGCTGGGGTAGTGTGGTCCCCTGGCTACAAATCCCCAGGAATCGGCTCTCGAGGCTCCTGAGGTCGCCTCTCCAGCCTCATCCTGGGGGTACCCACACCCCCGCGCCCTCCGGGCTCTCCCTGCTTGTCGGCGCCAATCCTGCGTTGAGGGCTCTCGTTGCTTGGGGTCTCTCCTTGCCTGGCTAGCGGCCATATGGGGACGCGATGCTTGTCTTATCCGCCAGGCATCTCGTTGCTTGGGGTCTTTATCCAGCAGGGTGGCGGGAACACAACAACGAGAACACAGCCTGTAATATCAAATTAGCACCGCCCGTAATATCAAATTAGCACAGCCTGTAATATCAAATTTATCGTCAATTTTTGTATGTTTTTTTTGGGGGGGAGATGGAAAAAGCCCGGGAGAATCAGGGATCCTTCCGGGCTTTGATTAGAATTCTTTCGTTATGTTGGAATCGAACTGGGATTATTTCAGACGGATTTTGGCT
>CAZKYD010000175.1:0-3338 GCA_964556875.1 uncultured Alistipes sp. | reverse complement strand
GCGCTTCGGGATCTACAACGAGGAATTCGTTGCCTCCCCAGTTTTCAACTTTTACATAGTCGGATGTAAGATGATAATACTCGGTTGTGTCGGGTCCGAGCGGAAACATTTCCTGATAGTGGAACGGTTTGGTTGCCATGGGGTTAATATGCGTTTATGTCGAATAAAATGCAGTTGATGCTCCCTGCGCCACTGCGCAAAGAGCACCACAAAATTACGAAAAAATTACCAAACAGCCTCTATAAGGCGCAAGCAATTTTGCAACTATTTTCCGTCGAGGCTAACAGCCTGGCGATGAAATACGAAATCGACATCGCCAAGTTCACATTTCATCAAGTTGTTATTAACCTTAATATCCTCAATTTCCGTAAGATGGAAGAACATATTCCGAGCGATATGCCCTATCTGTTGCGAAGCTAGCATAGCCGCTGCTCCGGTTAGGTTGACAACCTCCGAGGAGCTATTCTCCGTCAGTATATTATAGTTCAATCGAACGGCGTCTGGGTCGACGTTTACACTCAGCGATGAAGAATCCAACGTCAGCGCCATATCGTCGTCATCCTTCACCTGGTACAGACCGGAAATCGTAGCCGTTCCGCTCGCTGTAATGGCTAACGGCGTAACGATTGAATCGTTGAACGGCACGGTATTCTCCACCGTGATATACGCAACCATCGTAAGATTGCCCTCGCCATTACTGCCCGATGGCGTGAATTCTATCAAACGGGTAATAGTAGTGCGGGCAGCCCCGGTATCATGAATAGCCTCCGGATCCGTTGCCCAGGTGCCTCGCAGATTGTCCGACAATTTCTGTTTTGAATCACAAGAACTGAACGTCAACATTGCTGCCAAAGCCGACATCGCTAATATCATAGAGTTTCTCATAATCTTCTTAATTTTCGCTTATTCTTCCTAAATTTATTGACCGTTGTTATAAATAAACAAACTTACGCCCCGGTTTTGTTTACCGGTCGGCCCACTTTACAGCCCAAATTACAAAAATAATTGCTATCTTTGCAGATTAAATGAACTGATAAACAGAATAACTATATAAATCAATGTCTTTACAATGCGGAATTGTAGGACTCCCGAATGTCGGTAAGTCCACACTTTTCAACTGTCTGTCTAATGCAAAAGCTCAATCGGCTAACTTCCCCTTCTGCACCATCGAACCCAACGTTGGAGTAATTACCGTTCCGGATGAACGTCTGAACAAACTTGTTGAGATGTGCAACCCTAAAAGCATCGTCCCTGCAACGGTAGAAATCGTCGACATTGCCGGTTTGGTAAAGGGCGCCAGTCGCGGCGAAGGCTTGGGCAACAAGTTCCTGGCAAATATTCGCGAAACAGACGCTATCCTCCACGTACTGCGCTGCTTCGACGACGATAACATTACTCACGTTGACGGCTCGGTTGACCCCGTTCGCGACAAGGGAATCATTGACTACGAACTTCAGTTGAAAGACCTCGAAACCGTTGAGAGCCGTATTGCAAAGACTCAAAAGCAAGCCCAAACCGGAGGCGACAAGGTTGCTAAATTCCAGTATGAAGTGCTTTGCAAGTTTAAGGAGGCTCTCGACCAGGGCAAGCCGGCTCGCAGCGTGCAACTCGAAACGCCCGATGAGCGCAAGTTTGCCCACGAACTGTTCCTGCTGACCGATAAGCCGGTGCTCTACGTCTGCAACGTCGACGATGCCTCGGCTGTAAATGGCAACAAGTATGTCGACGCCGTTCGCGAAGCCATCAAGGAGGAGGGCGCAGGCCTGATGATTGTTGCCGCCCAGACTGAAAGCGAAATCGCCGAGCTTGACACCTTTGAAGAACGCCAGGAATTCCTGCAGGAAATAGGCCTGGAAGAATCGGGCGTATCGCGTCTTATCCGCGCTGCTTATGCCCTACTTAACCTCAAGACATTCTTCACCGCCGGAGCCGACGAAGTTCGTGCTTGGACATTCGTTGACGGTTGGAAGGCACCGAAATGTGCCGGTGTAATCCATACCGACTTCGAAAAAGGCTTCATCCGTGCTCAGGTTATCAAGTATGACGACTTCGTAACCCTCGGTGGCGAAAGCCAGGTGCGCGATGCCGGCAAGATGGGCGTTGAAGGCAAGGAATATGTTGTTCAAGACGGCGACATTATGCATTTCCTCTTCAACAACTAATTTCCACCGGTCCTCTCGCCATATCTCTCCCCTATCTTTATTCCCCTAGAATAATCAAATTAAACATATAGCTCTAAACATGAAAATGATGAAAGTTTCGCTGGCAGCCCTGCTGATGGCTTCAGCGATGACCGCAGGAGCAGAGCATCTGGGCAGCGTTGACAAGTCGCTCATTGACTCTACTTTTACCCCCGGTCAGGATTTCTACCGTTACGTTAATAACGGTTGGATGCAGTCTCATCCGCTTACTGATGAATATGCCCGTTACGGCATGTTCAATGTGCTGAACGACGAAGCCGAGAAGAACGTTAAGGACATCGTTATGAACCTTGGCGCTTCAAATCCCGAAAAGGGCACCAACGCCTTCAAGATTTGGACCCTCTATTCTCAAGGCATGGACTCTGTTCGTCGCAACAACGAGGGCGCTAAGCCTATCCTCGCTGACCTGAAGAAAATTGAAGAGACTACCCACGAAGGTATGGAAGACCTGTTCATCTGGATGCATACCAACTTTTCTTCGCCTTTCTTCGGTGCAGGCCCAATGGAAGACATGGCTAACTCCAACGAGTATGCTATGTATGTTTCCGGAGGTTCAATCGGCATGGGCGATCGCGACTACTACCTGCTGAACGACAAGGAAAACACTAAGATTCGCGAAGCTTACAAGAAGCTTATCGTTGGCCAAATGGTTAACGCCGGCTACTCAAAGAAGGATGCTCAGCGCATCATGAAGAACGTTATGAAGATTGAAACAGCCCTGGCTGATTCAACTTGGACTCGCGAAGAAAGCCGTAATATCCCCGCTATGTACAATCCTCGTTCGATCGACGAACTGAAGGAAATGTACCCCCACATCAACTGGGATCGTTTCTTCGTTGAAACAATGGGTATCCAGACTCCCCAGCAGGTAATCGTTACCGAAATCAACACCGTTAAGCAGGGCGACAACCTAATTGCATCGCTCTCTGACCGCGAAATTAAGGACTACTACCTCTGGAAATATGTAGCTCAAGCTGCTCCCTACCTGAGCGACAAGTTTACCGCTACTTCATTTGAATTCAGCAAGGTTCGCAGCGGCGTTAAGCAGATGCGCCCGCGCTGGAAACGCGCTCTCGGCACCGCCGACGGCTACATGGGCGAAGCTATCGGTCAGCTCTACGTTGAAAAATACTTCCC
>CAZKYD010000174.1:0-3343 GCA_964556875.1 uncultured Alistipes sp. | reverse complement strand
ATTCGTCGTAAGTTTTTACGAGTTCTTCGCGCGACTTTTCGCTCTTGGTATCGCCATTTTCGTAGGCTTCCCAATCGAAATCAGCGATAGGAGAGTTTTTAACTTCTTCAGTCATTTAATTAATGGTTAATAATATAGTTAATAATAGGCCCGGAATTGGAGGTGACATCCTGCTTCGGCAGCCTGCAACTTGCTGACTGACTATGGGTTGCAGGTAGCGGAGAGGACACACCAATCCCCAAGGCGCCAAAAGGCGATGCAAAGTTACGGATTCTTTTCCATTCCTGCAACCCCTATCTGCTTGATTTTTCCGTATTTATGGCGAAAAGTTGCGAAATTTCGTGGTCTGCGGGGTTAATTCTGTTTTTTTAGGAAGGTGAGTGTAGAGAGGGATGGGTCGGCGGAGTTGTTGATATTTACGCGCAGGCCGTCGTATTTGTCGCTCTCCCAAAGGTTCGAGATGTCGAACGCTACATAGTATTGGCGGTTAAAGGTCGGGGTCCCTGAATCGTTGCGTGCGTGATAGAGATAGGCGGTCGGCACGGGGTCTGTGGCGGTAGCTCTGTCTACGATAAGGGCAAATTTGCGGGGTTCATCGCTGTAGCCTAATTGAAGGCGCATGCAGAGTTTGCCGCCGGCGCGCCAGGCGCTGAGCAGGTAGATTTCGTCTTTGTCCCAGCCGTCGAGGTCGTCGGCGTTGTCGGTGATTTTAAGGGAGCTGTTGGTGATATTTGCCCAGTTAAGCAGCGAGATGTTGTCGCTGACGTAGGGGGTGCCGCCGGCGGGCTGATATGCTGCGAGGATGGCGGTGCCGTTGGCAGGCGCATTCGTGCCGAGGGCGCCGGCTGAGGCGGTCAGGATGATGGGGGTATCGCTGTCGGGGCGATAAAGATGTAGTATGGTAGCGCCATCTGTTGAGGCTACTTCACAGATGTCGTAGAGGGTTGCAACGTTCGGTTCGTCGGAGCCTTTTTCGCCGCAAGCGGTAAGCATTAGTAATGGAAATAGATAGAGAAAGAGCTTTTTCATTGGTCAGAATCGTTTTCTGCGGCGATAGGCGCGTCGTTGGTTTCAACGATAATATCATCGTTATTTCCCTGGGTTATTTCTTCGTTGGGCACGATGATGCCGTCGGCGATATGGATGGTGCGGTCGCTGCGGTCGGCGAGGGCTTCGTCGTGGGTTACGATTACGAAGGTTTGGCCGCGCTGCTGGCGAAGGCTGAAAAAGAGGTCGTAAAGGTCGCGACGGTTTGCCGAATCGAGGCTGCCTGAGGGCTCATCGGCGAGGATTACTCCGGGGTTGTTGATGAGGGCTCGGGCTACGGCTGCGCGTTGCCTTTCGCCACCGGAGAGCTGGGCCGGACGATGGTCGGCGCGTTCTTTAAGTCCGAGGTAATCAATAATTTCCATGGCTCGGCGCATGGCGTCGCTGCGTCGCTCGCCGGCGATTAAGGCCGGCATAGCTACATTTTCGAGCATCGAAAATTCGGGGAGCAGTTGGTGGAACTGAAAGACGAAGCCGATATTGGCGTTGCGAAATTTTGCAAGTTCGCGTGAGCTCATTTCGAATAGGCTACGCCCTTCAAATTCTACGGTGCCGCGGTCCGGGCGGTCGAGGGTGCCGAGAATCTGGAGTAGGGTTGTCTTGCCGGCGCCGCTGGCTCCGACTATTGACAATATTTCGCCACGGTTAACATCAAGATCGACCCCCCGGAGCACCTCCAGGCGGTCGAAACTCTTGTGTATGCCGCGCATTGTTATCATGAATGAGAACTTGTCAGCGATTATGAGAACTTGTCAGCGATTTTCGAGATGGCGTATTCCGGACGAACTCGGCGATAGAGGATGTCGTAGACGGCTTCGGCTATCGGCATCGAAACCTCATATTTGGAGTTGATTTCGTGGATACATTTAGCGCCGTAGTAGCCTTCGGCGGTCTGTTCCATTTCCATCTTTGCTGCCTTTACGGAGTAGCCTTTACCGATCATCGAGCCGAAGTTGTGGTTGCGCGAGAAGCGCGAGTAGGCGGTGACCAAGAGGTCGCCCAAATAGACCGAGTCGCAAATCTGGCGCGGACGGGGGCTTACGGCGTCGAGGAAGTCTTTCATCTCGCGGATGGCGTTGGAGGCCAGCATTGCCAGGAAGTTATCCCCCTTCTTCATGCCGTGGACAATACCGGCGGCGATAGCGTAGATGTTTTTCATTACGCCGGCATATTCGATGCCGTTGACGTCGGTAGAGGGGATGGCATGGCAGTTGCGGGTGCCACACAGGCATTGGCCGAAGCGTTCTGCTTGGTCAATGTTGTCGCATCCTATGGTCAGATAGGAGGGGCGCTCAAGGGCAACTTCCTCAGCATGGCAGGGGCCTGAAACAACCAGAATGTGGTCGCGACGCACACCGAATTTCTCCATCATATAGTCGGTGACGAGCATGTTTTCGTCGGGGACTATGCCTTTTACGGCAGAGACGATATACTTGTCGCTGAGGTCTTCAGCGATCTTTTCGAGATGACTCTTAAAGTAGGGGGAGGGCATGACCAGCATCAGTGTGTCGGCCTCTCTTACTACATAATTTATGTCGGAGGAGAATTCTATTCTTTTGGTGTCGAAGGCTACGTCCGTTAGGTATGCCGGGTTATGGCCCAAACGGATAAAGTCTTCGATTCGGTCGTCGCGACGCATATACCAAAGTATAGACTCGCAGTTTTTCAGCAGGAGTTTGGCTAACGCTGTAGCCCAACTCCCGCCTCCCATGACGGCTATACGTCCTGGAAATTCATTGCATGGCATGATTTCTGGCGAATTGGTTATTCTTCAGTTTGCTGGGGGTAGAGAGCTTGTGCTGCTTCAACCCATTCCTTGATTTGGTCGGGCTGAGGATTCTTAAGTTGTAACTTATATTTCTTGTTGATGCCGAGAAGTTCCTGCTGGAGTTTGCCGGGAACGGCGCCTGCGAGAGCTTCTACGGTGAGGAATCCTGCTTTCTGTACGGGAGCTACCCATTCTGCGGGCATTCCCAGAGCGGTGAAGGCTTCTTCTTTGTCGCGACGTGCTACCTTTTCGGGGCGCATCTGCGGGAAGAGAAGCACTTCCTGGATTGTGGTCTGGCCGGTCATGAGCATTACCAAGCGGTCCATACCGATACCCATACCTGATGTGGGAGGCATGCCGTATTCGAGGGCGCGGATAAAGTCGTGGTCGATAATCATAGCTTCGTCGTCGCCCTTCTCGGAGAGGCGCATCTGCTCAACGAAACGCTCGTACTGGTCGATGGGGTCGTTAAGCTCTGAGTAGGCATTCGCGAGCTCTTTGCCGTTGACCATCAGCTCGAAACGTTCG
>CAZKYD010000173.1:0-3368 GCA_964556875.1 uncultured Alistipes sp. | reverse complement strand
GCAGGACTTCACCGAGAATTCCGATATTGATTGGAGCCGGAGTGTTGCAGAGATTGATCGACAGCTGTATGCAAAGTATGGCTTAAGCGAGGAGGAAATTGCCTTTATTGAGTCAATGATTAAGCCGATGTAGTTCAGGGTCAGGTGATGTATGAGAAAACCTCCAAATCTATGCTGTGTGGGCATAAATTTGGAGGTGTAAAATCGGATATCGTAAAATAAGAAAATTAATCTTGGATTGCGAGGGCGGCGCCGGGCGTTGAGGCGTAAAATACTACGATGTCGACCGGCTTATCGGTGCGGTTTTCGCCACGGTGTACTCGATTGGAGATTTCTACGATGGGATCACCCGTATGGAACGTACGCTCCTCTCCGTCCTTACAAACAATAGTCAAATCTCCGGAAATCACCAACCCGGCGTTGATTACGGGATGGGTGTGCCAGCCTGTGACGGCATGAGGCGGGAATGAAAAACGCTTAATGATTACTTGCGGTTGGCCGGTAGGATATGCGGGGAAGGCTGATCCGTCCCACGATGTTGTGGTTTCAACCAATACCTTTGCGTCAACTTCTTGTTTATTTTCCATATCGCAAAAATGTTTTATCTAATTTTGAGGAAAAGAAATCTATTTCACGTTTGGACGCCCCGAGTTGTACGGCCAGACGTCGCCAGGAACTCATGGCCGATTTGACCTCTGAGATAATACGCTCAGCCGTTGGCTGTGGCAACATATAATCTTCGCAAGCTTCCAACAGCAGTAACAAATCTGAGCGGTTAGTTGTTTCGGATATCATCAAACTTTGATATTCTCCTAAAGTTGGATTCATATCGTATGCCGGCGACAGAGTCCATCCTCGTGGGGTGAGTAGGAAACCGTGATTTCTAAAATGATCATCAGTGTTGCCAATACAGTTTAGGTTTTCATGGTTTTTTGGAGGCTCGTTCACGATTTTTGAGACTGAGGTCTTGTAGGGTACGGCCCATTTCGTCTTTCTGGGCAAGGTGCAAAATATCGTCATCCAGTTGCAATGCATAGAGCACTCGCAAATAGATGCCAATAGAGACTGTGGGCGACCCTTTCTCAATGCGCAAGACCGTATTAGGAGAGCAGGTTGCTCGTTCTGCAATCTGCGCCACGCTAAAATCTCTGCGCAGACGAGCTAATTTGATTTGCTCGCCTACAGTTGACATTTTCTGCTGTAATTTTCGGGGCAATTTTGTGCCCATTGTATTCTTAGCCATAACTTAATATGCCATATAATGCGCAAAGATAGCAATTCTTTTTCATTTTATGATACATTAATCCTCCAAATCTATGCGCGAGGGCATAAATTTGGAGGATTATTTGTAGGGGTTATCTAAAGCGATGTTTAGCCGAGAGTTGTGAGGCTGGCGCGAAGGGCGTCAAGACGAGCAATGGTGTCGGCTTGCTTGCGACGTTCGGCTTCGATTACGGCTGCTGGGGCTTTCGACACGAAGCGTTCGTTAGCGAGCTTTGCTTCAATTTTGCGGAGGAAGTCGCTATGGTAAGCAATCTCTTTTTCGATTTTGGCTTTTTCGGCTTCAACGTCGATATTAGCTGCCAAGGGGATGGCAAATTCGGTAGTGTCAACGATGAATCCGGCTGCCGGACCTTCAGGCTTAGCTGAATCAGCTACGATTTCAGAGAGGTTGGCGAGCTTGCTTACTAACGCTTCAACACCTGCCGAAAGGCCTGAAGTGCGGTTGATAACCAACAACTGAAGGGGATCGCGCTGGGGCAGATTCTTCTGAGCACGTACGCCACGAATTGCGGTAACCAGTTCCATTGCGAAGTCTACTTCTTTGAGAAGTGCGCTATCAGCGGCCGTAGCTTCGGGCATTTGCTGAACCATCAGTGATTCGCCATCTTTACGCTCTGCCAGGTTCTGCCAGATTTCTTCAGTGATAAACGGCATGAACGGATGGAGCAGACGCAGCAATGAGTCGAAGAAGTTGACGGTTTCAGCGTAAACCTCAGAATTGATAGGTGTGCCGTAAGCCGGCTTAACCATTTCGAGATATGATGATGAGAAATCGTCGCGGATCAAACGATACAGCAGGTTTGCTGCTTCCGAGATACGGAATTTCTCCATAAGGTCGTTCAGTTCGGCAACTGCTTGCGACAGACGTGAACGGAACCATGCAATGGCGGCCTTGTCAGCTTCGCTAACGGCAGCGGCATTGCCCTGCTCTGCATCGCCCCAACCGGCGATCAGACGGAACACGTTCCAAAGCTTGTTAGAGAAGTTACGACCGGTTTCGCAGAGCTTCTCGTCGAAGAGAATATCGTTGCCTGCAGGTGCAGAAAGCATCAAGCCGAGACGCACACCATCAGCGCCGAAGTTCGCGATAAGTTCCAGTGGGTCGGGTGAGTTGCCAAGCGACTTACTCATCTTACGGCCGAGGCTATCGCGAACGATACCGGTGAAGTAAACATTCTTGAACGGCTCTTTGCCGATATATTCGTAGCCAGCCATAATCATTCGTGCAACCCAGAAGAAGATGATATCCGGGCCGGTTACGAGTGTGGCGGTGGGATAATAGTAGTTGATTTCCTCGTTGCCGGGGTTGTTGATTCCGTCAAAGAGGGTTACAGGCCAAAGCCAAGATGAGAACCATGTGTCGAGAGCACCGGGATCCTGTGTCAGGTCTTCAGCGGTATAGTTTTCACAACCGGCAACTGCATGAACCTTTTCGAGGGCCTTTTCAAGAGATTCGGCAACCACGAAGTTTTCTTTGTCAGCTTCGGCAGGATTTACATAGTAGTAAGCCGGGATGCGATGGCCCCACCAAAGTTGACGGCTGATACACCAATCTTGGATGTTTTCCAGCCATACACGATAGGTAGTCTTATACTTCTCGGGTACGAACTTAATAATGTCATCGAGAACGGGCGACAGAGAAATGTCGGCAAAGTGCTTCATATTGACGAACCACTGCAGCGATAAACGCGGTTCGATGGGCACCTTGGTGCGTTCTGAGAAACCTACATTATTAACATAGTCTTCAATCTTTTCCATTAGGCCGGCAGCCTGCAAGTCGCGAGCAATTTCGTCGCGCACTTCAAAGCGGTCTTTACCAACATAGAGGCCGGCAGCTTCTGCGAGCGTACCATCTTCGTTGAAGATATCAATTGAGGGTAGATTGTGAGTCTTACCCAGCATGTAGTCATTTTTATCGTGAGCCGGGGTTACCTTCAAGCAACCTGTACCGAAGTCAACTTCTACATAGCGGTCTTCAATAACCGGAATTACACGGCCAACCAGAGGTACAACAACCTTTTTGCCCTTCAGCCAAGCGTTCTTCGGGTCTTTGGGGTTGATACACATTGCGGTATCACCCATGA
>CAZKYD010000172.1:0-3516 GCA_964556875.1 uncultured Alistipes sp. | reverse complement strand
AGTCGTTCCCATCATCATGATGGCGGAATTTTTTGCCGGCATTTTCTTTAACCTCTCCCTTTGGTATAAACTCTCCGACCAGACTATCTGGGGAACGTGGTTCTCGCTGATGGGATTGGGGGTAACCGTAGCGCTGAACGTGGCGTTTGTGCCGACATTCGGCTATATCGCTTGCGCATGGGCGGCGTTTGGTTGCTATGGCATCATGATGCTCGCCAGCTATCTTGTCGGCCAAAAGAAGTACCCCATCAACTACGAGCTCGGTAAACTCGCATTCTATTTTATCGTAGCGCTCGCGCTTTGGGGCGTTGCCAACCTACTGACAACTGATAATTTGTGGATCGACTTCTCGCTGCGCCTGCTGCTGTTAGTTGCTTATTGCGGAGCGGTCCTGATGATTAATCGTGCATACTCTCGCAAAACAATAAAGGGATGAAAATAGCCCTACTCAGCACCAACTACGACCTTGGCGGAGCGGCAATCGTCACTCGCCGACTCGCCGACGCTCTGCGCCGGCAGGGGCATGATGCGCGCATGATTGTGGCCCGTAAGGGTAGCGCCGCCCCCGACGATGAATCGGTGATGGTGGTCAATCATTGGCGCTGGGGGGTAGAATTCCTGCGTGAGCGTTGGGAACTCTATCGCAAGGGCACTAAACGCCCGAATCTCTTTAAAATCTCTACCGGTCGCTACGGTGTAGACCTCGATAAGCATCCGTTTGTTCGTGAGGCTGATGTGGTGATGGTCAACTGGGCGTCGCAGGGATTTTTGTCGCTAAAGTCGCTTGACGCAATTCTCGCTACCGGGAAACCGGTGATATATACGATGCACGACCTTTGGCCGGCTACTGCGCTCTGTCATTTGCCGGAAACTTGCAATGGCTATGCTGATGGCTCTTTATGTGCTTCCTGTCGCTTCCTAGGGAAGAAAGCGGGAATTACTCTGCCCGGCGAAATTGCAGCGGTGAAACGGCGTCTATTTGCCTCCGACAATCTTCGATTGGTGGCTGTCAGCAGTTGGCAGAAGGCGCAGGCTGAACGCAGTAGTTTTCTCGTAGGTAAACAGATTGAGGTAATCCCTCACGCTTTTCCCGCGGAGCTATATCGGTCGGCTGAAAAGGTTGATGCCGCCGGTCGCAGAACAATCGTGATGGCGGCGGCGCGTCTTGACGACCCGATTAAAGACCTCCCAACTGCCGTTGAAGCTCTGAATATCTTCGCATCGGAAAACCCCAACGAGGCGCAGAATACTGAAGCCCTCTTTGTAGGAGCCCTTACCGATAGCTCGATTTTGAAACGCCTGCGGATGCCGTATCGTCATCTCGGGCTTATCTCTGCCGAGCAGTTGCGTGAGGTTTACTCCCATGCCTCCGTTGTAATCTCGTCGTCGAAATATGAGACGATGGGGGCAACCCTGATGGAGGGTATGGCGGCAGGGGCTATCCCAGCAACCTTTGGCGATGCCGGTCAAAGCGATATCGTTACCGATGCCGTTAACGGGTTTATCGCGCCGGTCCACACACCAGCTTCTCTCGCTTTCGCTATCTCTCTGGCATATCAAACGGCAGCGTCGGCCGACGAAGCCTTTTCGCCGGAGACGCTTCATGCCGACGTTGCCCGCCGATTCTCCCCTGATGCTATTGCAACCCGTTATCTGTCTCTAATAAGCTCAAAATAAACCTTTTTAGCAATGATTTTACAACTTGCTGTGCTCTTTGCGTTTTTGGCATTGGGCGAATTGATTGTTTATCTTACCGGCATCCCTATCCCGTCGAGTATTATCGGGATGCTTCTCCTTACGGCAGCTCTAAAATTGAAAATTATCCGTCCGATGTGGGTGGATAAGGCTGCCGATTTCCTTATTAAGAATCTTGGCTTTTTCTTCGTGCCTGCCGGTGTAGGTTTGATGAATTGCTTAGGATTGCTCTCTGCAGAATGGATTCCGATTGTAGGGGCAACCGTGATTAGCACTTTTGTAATAATTGCTGTGACAGGTTGGGCTCATCAGCTTGTGCGCCGCGCAATAACTTCTCGCAAATGACTTTCTTCGAAAATAAGTTTTTCCTGCTGGCTCTAACTTTTATCATCTTCCTCGGAGCAATGCTGCTGCAACGCCGTACCGGACTGAAAATCCTCAATCCCATCCTGATTACTATTATTGCTCTGATTGCTATTCTGTCGGCATTCGGGGTTACGTTTGAAACGTATTATGAAGGGGGTATGATTATCGACTTTTGGCTGAAGCCGGCAGTGGTTGCGCTTGGTGTACCGCTGTATCGCCAACTGTCAGCTATTAAGAAGCAGTTGTTGCCGTTGCTGATTGCCGAGCTGGCCGGATGTGTGGCGGGAGTGTTGTCGGTGGTCCTGGTTGCCGAACTGTTGGGTGCAAGCCGTGAGGTTATCCTGTCGCTTGCTCCGAAGGCCGTTACAACCCCTATCGCGATGGAGATTTCGGCCGCCGTAGGTGGCATCCCCCCGTTGACGGCCGCCGTTGTTGTTTGCACCGGTATCTTCGGTGGAATGGCAGGCTTCGGCATGGTAAGAATGAGCCGCGTAAAGAGTCCTATAGCCGGAGGTTTGTCGATAGGCACAGCCTCTCATGCCGTAGGTACGTCTGCAGCGATGGAACGAAGCGAACGCTATGGCGCTTTCTCTTCGCTTGGATTGACTATTAACGGTTTGTTGACAGCACTGTTGGCTCCGCTGATTCTCTCGTTCCTGGGCTATTAAAAATGGCTCAGCGAGGGCGGTTGAGCGGTAGCAGGCATTAGCGGTGACGTAAGACAGACTGAACGCGTGCGCGAAGCTCGCGGATAGAAAAGGGTTTGATAAGATAATCGTCGGCGCCTGCGTTTAACGCATTGATGATGGTTTCGGGGGTCATACGGGGAGAGAATGCAATGATGCTTACATCTCCGAGGGTGTGAATCTGCTTTATTTGGTCAATAAAGTTGATGCCATTCTCGTCGGCAGCAGCAATGTCGAGGAGCACCAATCGATATTTTGACAGATCGATATTGAATACTTCCGCGTAGTTGCTACATAAATCAACCATAAATCCTTCTCCGGCAAAATTGTCACGAATCATGTCGCCGACGTGGCGATCATCGTCGACTACAAGAATGCGGATGGGCTTCCGTTGAGGCTCATCTGTCGCGTTTCGATGTCCGATATAATCCGGCATTGTCTTTAAGGATGATTCTCTGCTGAATCGTTCTATAGATGGTTTTTTGATATAGTTTTGCAAAATCTTGCCCTGCTAAGGAAGGATAAGCAGGGGCGGTTTTTCGGACCGGATGTGCTTTTTATTGGCGGCATGCAAATATACATATAAATCTGCGATACTTGAATCATTTGTAACCGTAATGTCTACACTTGGTGACTGAAAATTATTTCCTATAAACTCTTTTAA
Organism: uncultured Alistipes sp.; assembly: GCA_964556875.1. Taxonomy (GTDB): domain Bacteria; phylum Bacteroidota; class Bacteroidia; order Bacteroidales; family Muribaculaceae; genus UBA7173. Next base: position 105 of record CAZKYD010000172.1, on the reverse strand, counting down.
CGCTACAACATTAAAATAAAAGCAGGCGCCTTCTGAATCAGAGGGCGCCTGCAGGTTTTATCGTCTACCGCATGGTCGTGAATTGCAGCCGACTGCGGTTTTTGA
>CAZKYD010000171.1:0-3538 GCA_964556875.1 uncultured Alistipes sp. | reverse complement strand
AAATGAAACCTACACTCTTTGTTCTTGCTGCCGGTATGGGCAGCCGTTACGGAGGCCTCAAGCAGCTCGATTCGCTCGGCCCCAACGGTGAAACTATCATGGATTATTCTATCTACGATGCCCTCCAAGCCGGATTCGGCAAAGTTGTCTTCGTAATCCGCAAAGACTTCGAGAAGGACTTCCGCGAAAAAATCCTTTCAAAATACGAAGGGCACATCCCCGTTGAAGTTGTATTCCAATCTATCGACAAACTTCCCGAAGGATTCACCTGCCCGGCTGACCGCCAGAAACCTTGGGGCACAAACCATGCCGTGCTGATGGGCAAAGAGGTTATCAAGGAACCGTTTGCTGTAATCAACGCCGACGACTTCTATGGCCGAGATGCCTTCGAAGTAATCGCAAAAGAACTCAGCCGTCCGCGCGACCGCAAGGGCGACTATTGCATGGTAGGTTTCCGCGTTGGCAACACGATGACCGAAAACGGCTCTGTAGCTCGCGGCGTTTGCTCTACGGCTAACGGCAACCTGACAAGCGTTGTTGAACGTACGGCTATCTCCTATGCTCCCGATGGCCGCATCGTCTTCACCGATGAAAACGGTGTAGAGCAGACCCTCGATCCAATGACCCCCGTCTCAATGAACCTTTGGGGCTTTACTCCCGACTACTTCGAATTCTCCGACCGCGAATTCATCAAGTTCCTCCAGAAAGACCTGAACACTCCGAAGTCGGAGTTCTTCATTCCCCTCTGCATTGATACGCTTATCAAGAATGGCGAAGCTACCATCAAGGTTCTCGACACGGAATCTCGCTGGTTTGGCGTAACCTATGCTGCCGACCGTCCGGGCGTTGTTGCCAAGTTTGCAGAACTTCATCAGAACGGCACCTACCCCGCTAAGCTCTTCTAACCTACGGAGTTCTACGGCAATTTTATCTTGACCAATCAAACAGATTTTCTAAAATGAAACCCACAATACTTGTTACCGGCGGCACCGGCTACATCGGCTCCCACACAGTTGTTGAGCTGCAGAAAGCAGGCTATCCGGTTGTAATCATCGACAACCTCTCCAATTCAAACGTGGAGGTTCTCGACGGCATCGAACGCATCACCGGCATCCGTCCGGAATTTGTTGAAGCCGATTGCACCGACATCACTGCCCTGAAGATTCTCTTCGATACATACCCCAACATCAAAGGTATTATCAACTTTGCAGCATCTAAGGCCGTCGGCGAATCCATGCAGAAACCGCTGCTCTACTATCGCAACAACCTCAACACCCTGATGAACCTGCTGGAAATGATGGGAAAATATAATGTCAAAGGTATCGTATTCTCATCATCATGCACGGTCTATGGTGAACCCGACGAAAATCCCGTTACCGAAGCTTCGCCAATCAAGAAGGCAACTTCGCCCTACGGCAACACTAAGCAAATCTCCGAAGAAATCATCACCGATACGATCAACGCCGGCGCTCAGTTCAAGAGCATCATCTTGCGCTACTTCAATCCGGTTGGAGCTCACCCCTCGGCAGAGATTGGCGAGTTGCCTAACGGTGTACCCCAGAACCTCGTACCATTCCTGACTCAGACAGCTATGGGTATTCGCAAGGAGCTGAGCGTATTCGGCGATGACTATAACACCCCCGACGGCTCATGCATTCGCGACTACATCGACGTTGTTGACCTGGCTAAAGCCCACGTTATCGCCGTTGAACGCATGCTCGAAGACAAGTCCGACGAGAAGATTGAAATCTTCAACCTCGGCACGGGTAACGGCATGAGTGTGCTCGGCCTTATCAACGCTTTCGAAACAGCTACCGGCGTTAAGGTGCCTCATAAGATTGCAGGCCGTCGCGCCGGCGATATCGAAAAAGTATGGGCTAACCCCGAACGCGCCAACAAGGTGCTGGGATGGGTGGCTGATACCCCTATCGAAGAAACCATGCGCAACGCTTGGGCTTGGCAATGCAAGCTCCGCGAACGCGGCATCATGTAATTCTGCGTAAACAATACTTTTACTGAGATCATAAACAATGAGCCTCAACTCTATGGAATCACCAATCGGAGTCTTTGACTCCGGTTATGGTGGTTTGACAATCTTGCGAGAAATTCGCAAACAACTTCCGCAATACGACTACCTGTACTTAGGCGACAACGCCCGTGCACCTTATGGGACTCGCTCCTTCGATATCGTCTACCGCTTTACGCTGCAGGCTGTTGAAGAACTGTTCTCAAGAGGGTGCCGACTGGTAATTCTCGCATGCAATACGGCCTCGGCCAAAGCCCTACGTACTATCCAGCAAAAAGACCTCCCGCGCATCGACCCGTCGAGAAGAGTATTGGGCGTAATCCGCCCAACGGTTGAAGCGCTGGGCAAACTTACGCAGACCGGCCACGTTGGGCTGTTTGCCACTCCGGGCACCGTCCGTAGTGAGTCATACAACCTGGAAGTTGAAAAATTGTTTCCCGGTATGTTTATTACCGGCCACGCTTGCCCGATGTGGGTACCATTAGTTGAGAACAACGAAGCTCATTTGCCCGGTGCTGATTATTTCGTAAAGAAGGATGTTCAAGCATTAATGAACGCCGACCCCGATATCGACACCGTAATCCTGGGGTGTACCCACTACCCTATCCTCTTCCCTAAAATTCGCAAAGCGCTCCCCGAGCATATCAACCTCATAGCGCAGGGCGACATTGTTGCAACGTCATTGGCCGACTATCTCCAACGCCATCCCGAGATTGAACAAACAATTTCAAAAACCGGTTGCTCCGACTATCTAACAACCGAGCGAGCAGACTCCTTCTCCGGTATGGCTTCGCTATTTCTCCATGACCATGTTGCAGCAACGCAGATTACGCTCTCTTAATTTCGACATTGAACGAACAATTCTAAGTGTGAATTGTTATTAACTTCAGATAAATAATTCAACAACCATTATGAAGAAATTATTCTTACCTTTCCTTGCCGTAGCTGCTATCGCTATGACATCTTGTTCTTCTAAGAACGCAGAAGCTACCGACGAAACCGTTGACACAGGTGCCGATCTCAAGGCTAAAATCGAAAACTGCACAGATCCCGACAGCCTGCAGCTCTACGTTCAGCAAGCTTCTGAATACGCAGCTACCCTTGATTCTGAAGCTGCCAACGAGTATGTTAACGAAGTAGTTACCATCGTTTCTACCACCAATCCTTCATCTGTAAGTCTGCTGGAGGTGCTCAAGGCATATGCCGACAGCACAACTTGCGCAGCCATTGACAACGCCAACGGCGTAAAAGACGCTGCTGTTGACGCTGCTACCGGTGCGGTTGAAGCAGGCAAGGATGCTGCTGAATCTGCCGTAAACAACGCAAAGGACCAAGCTCTCAACGCTGCTAACGATGCTAAGGCTAAGGCTGATGCTGCTGCAAAGGCTGCAAAAGAAAAAGCTGAAGCTGACGCAAAGGCTGCTGCTGATGCTGCCAAGAACAAGGCTGCTAACGCTATCCAGTCTGCTGCTGACAAGGCTAAGAACGCTCTCGGCAAGTAAGCCAACCAAT
>CAZKYD010000170.1:2023-3570 GCA_964556875.1 uncultured Alistipes sp. | reverse complement strand
AGCCCAAGACCACTTCAGGCAAGCAAGAGCTTTACGAAGCTATTGTAAATATGTATTGCTAATAATGAATTAGTAAGATTGATAGGTCAGAGATATTCAGCATTGTTTCTACCTCAATGCTGGATATCTCTTTTCACTTTTAAGTTTAATCTCATGAAAGATAATACTGTAAGTAAGGGCTCGGATCGACTGACGTGGCTTAACTGTGTTGGTTTTGGTGCCGGTGATATGGCTCAAAACTTGATATACCAAACTATCAGTATGTATTTGCTGATTTTCTATACGAATGTGTTTGGTATTGACCCGGCTGCCGCTGCCGTGATGTTCTTGATTGTTAGAATCGTGGATGTCATTTGGGACCCGATTATTGGCACTTATGTCGACAAACATTCACCACGTTGGGGTAAGTATCGTTCATACTTGATATTGGGCGGTATCCCCTTGACCGGCTTTGCTATCCTCTGTTTTTGGGATGGCTTCCAAGGTTCATTACTCTATGCTTATATCACATATGTCGGACTTTCGATGTGTTACACTATCGTAAATGTTCCTTACGGCGCTCTGAATGCATCATTGACTCGAGACACTGAGCAAATTACCATTCTCACATCTGTCAGAATGTTTATGGCAAATCTTGGCGGACTTGCCGTTGGTTATGGTATCCCGGTAGTTGTCTATCTATTCTACAAGCACTCTCATCAACTGGCCGATCATTCCGCATTTAAGCTGATTATGGCTGATGGCAATGATTGGTTTATGACCATGATGGTCTATGCACTTGTAGGGATGTTGCTGTTAATATTCTGCTTTAGTCAGAGTCGCGAACGCATCGTAATGTCGAAAGCTGATACCGAGAATGTAAAGGTGTCGGACCTGTGGGTAGAATTTCGTCGTAATAGGCCGTTGAGAATTATCGCTTATTTCTTCGTGATAGCCTTTGCCATGATGGCTGTCGGCAATGCTGCCGGTGCATATTATATCAATTATAATGTGTGTGGCGATGCAGATGTGTTGGCTAACTTTATGGCACTCGGCTCGATACCGGCCTTCATCTTTATGCCGTTGATTCCCTCAATTAAGAAGCGCATTGGCAAAAAGAATATGTTCTATGCCTTCTTGACCATTGCAGTTGTCGGGATGGCGTTGCTCTATTGTGTGTCGGTCGTAGATTCGTTGCGCTCGCAGATATGGCTTGTTTATGTAGCTCAATTTGTGAAATCTACTGGCGTAATTGTTGCTACGGGTTATATGTGGGCATTAGTGCCGGAGGTAATTTCTTATGGCGAATATAAGCATGGCAAGCGCATTTCTGGGATTGTAAATGCATTGACCGGCATCTTCTATAAAGCAGGTATGGCTCTTGGAGGTGTCGTGCCCGGATTCGTACTGGCTATCGTAGGTTTTGATGCTAATGCCGAACATCAATCGCTGTTGGCCGAGCAGGGGATTCTCTGGCTTGTAGCTGTAATTCCTGCAATCTTGCTGGTAGCGGCAATGCTGATTATTTCCAAATATGAGCTTGAAGATGACGTCATTGAGAAAATCAA
>CAZKYD010000170.1:0-1923 GCA_964556875.1 uncultured Alistipes sp. | reverse complement strand
ACATCTCGCAAAACTACATGATTTGGACGATATCTCTGCAAAATCGTTCACTCCATTAACCGATTTTGGCCAAAAATCGCTCACTCCACTGAACGATTTTTGGCCAAAACGTAAAGAAGCCTTGCGATTTTCAAGACTGATTATCCAAGACTGATACCGTTTTCTCCTGTAATTAAGGCGGATAAAAAAGTTACCCCCTCAAGGCTGAGCGCTTTGAGGGGGTAGCTTTTGTATGAGAGTATGGATTAGGGACGAACTTCGTAGGAAGAAACGTCGGTTAGTCGCATGTTGAACTGGAGGGCAGAGTAGGGAAGAATGTCGTCGCTAACAGTTGATGAGCCATAAGCCTGTTGATAAGGTAGCACGATTTCTACCGTATCGCCAACATTCATATATTGCAAAGCTGTCTGCCAGCCGTCAATTACGCTGCTGACTGAAAATTCGGTGCCTTCTTCGCTGGTTGAGTCGGCATCAAAAACAACGCCGAGATAGTTGCGGCCGATGTAGCGGGCACGGACTGATGAGGTCAAGAGCGGGCGAAGGTTGCCGGCTGTTTCAGAGCGGTCGTTGAACCAGTGGATTAGGATATAATTATTGGGGTTCCAGGTTGGTTCGAGACGTTCGTAGAACTTCGAGCCGTCGGCGTTGAGCGTTGCTTCTTTTTCTGCTACCCAAGTGACGTTTGCTTCACGATATTCAGCGTAAGCATCCCATGTTGTAGCATTATCGTCGTCGCTACTACAAGAGGCGGTAGCGGGGAGCAGAATGCCGGCAACAGCAATATATAATAAGAGTTTTTTCATTTATGTTGTTAGAGATTGTAGTGGCTGAAATCAGAATTCAACTGTTGGGGCCTTATTTGCGCCTTCTTCAGCTTGGAACATATCCTTTGCGTCGAAATTGAATATCGCAGCAAAGATGCGACCGGGGAATCGAAGTACCTTCTTGTTGTAGGTTTCAACCTCTTCGTTGTAGCGACGACGTTCGGTTGAGATTCGATTTTCGGTTGATTCGAGCTGTTCCTGCAGGTTGAGGAAGTTGGTGTTGGCTTTCAGGTCGGGGTAGGCTTCCTTAACGGCATTGACATAAATGTCGAGAGCGCCTTTAAGGTTGCTCTGAGCCTGCTGATAGGCGGCAATGTTGTTTTGAGCAGAGTCGCCGGTGATGTTGTTGGCATCGTTGTAGGCCTTTGTCAGTCCGGCGCGAGCGTCGGTAACACCTTGCAGGGTAGAGCTTTCGTGAGAGGCATATCCTTTCACTGTGTTGACAAGGTTCGGAATCAGATCGGCGCGACGCTGATATTGATTCTCAACCTGGCCCCACTGCTTTTTAACAGCCTGGTCGGCGTCGACCATGCCATTGTAGCTGGAACATCCGCCACCAAGCAGGATTAGCAGAATGATAGCGCCAACTATTGCGTAAATATAACCTTTTTTCATTGTCGAGAGTTAATGATTGGTGAGAGTATTCGGTTAAAATGGCCTCCGTTAAGAGAGCTTACGAAGAAGCGATGTCAGCGATACGCGGTCGTGGATTAACGAGTGAAGGTCTGAGATGTTCACACGGGTCTGGGCCATTGTGTCGCGTTCACGCAGGGTAACGGTGTTGTCTTCGAGGGTCTGATGGTCAACGGTGATACAGAAGGGGGTACCGATGGCGTCCTGACGACGATAGCGCTTACCGATAGAGTCTTTTTCTTCGTAGTGGGTGTTGAAGTCAAACTTGAGTTCGTTTACGATTTCGCGAGCCTTTTCGGGCAGACCATCTTTACGAACCAGCGGCATAACGGCACACTTTACAGGGGCGAGGGCTTCGGGCAGATGGAGAACTACGCGTGAATCGCCACCTTCGAGCTGCTGTTCTTCGTATCGTTATCAGGGATTTTATATATATTGGATGAACCTTGTAAGGGATTACATTATA
>CAZKYD010000169.1:0-3654 GCA_964556875.1 uncultured Alistipes sp. | reverse complement strand
AGCCAAGCGTTCTTCGGGTCTTTGGGGTTGATACACATTGCGGTATCACCCATGATTGTTTCGGGACGGGTGGTAGCAACTACGGCATATTTACGTCCATCGGCGTCAACGTGGACAACATTGCCACCTTCTTCGCTAACAGCATCCGAGGTCTCCCCTTCTGCCAGGTAATAGCGGAGATAATAAAGCTTAGACTGCTCTTGAACGAAATAAACTTCGTCGTCGGAGATGGCGGTGCGGTTAACGGGGTCCCAGTTAACCATGCGGAGACCACGATAAATCAAGCCCTTTTCATAGAGGTCGCAGAACACCTTTGTGACTGATTCCGAACGAGGCTCATCCATAGTGAACGCTGTGCGATCCCAGTCGCAAGACGCGCCGAGTTTACGCAACTGCTGCAAAATGATGCCGCCATGATGACGAGTCCAATCCCAGGCGTGTTCCAAGAACTGTTCGCGAGTAAGATCGGTTTTCTTGATACCCTGTGCTGCCAATTTTGCAATCACCTTAGTTTCGGTAGCAATAGATGCATGGTCGGTACCGGGCACCCAGCAAGCATTCTTTCCCTGCATACGGGCACGACGAACCAGAATATCCTGGATAGTTTCGTTAAGCATATGGCCCATATGGAGCACGCCGGTAACGTTTGGCGGGGGTATTACTACGGTATATGGTTCTCTGCCATCAGGTTTGGAGCTAAACAATTTATGCTCCATCCAATAGGCATACCATTTATCTTCAACCTCTGAGGGGTTGTATTTCGTGGCTAATTCTTTCATACGATTCATTTTGCTCGCAAAATTACAAAATTTCAATGAGATTTGCTAACTTTGTCATCATATTCAACTTTGATATAATTTAACCTAATTACATAATATCAGTATGAACAAATCCATTCTGCCCGTAGCGGCCGCTTCACTGATGGCTATTGCCACCGGTTGTGGTCAGCAGGAAGAACTGATTGACAAGCCTGATTTCCATCCAACAAGCGATATTTTTGATATCGATGCGTTGGAGGCTCTCGGTCGTGTGTCTAACCCTCAGGTTTCTCCTGACGGAACAAAAGTGCTCTACGGCGTAAGCTATGAAAGCGTTGAGCTTAACAAGAGCAACAACGAGCTCTATTTGATGAACCTCGATGGCTCGGATGTTAAACGTCTGACAAAGACTGCCGTTTCTGAGCAGGAAGCTGCTTGGATCGACAATGGTAACAAAATCGCCTTTATCGCCCAGCATGACGGCAAACCTCAGATGTGGGTAATGAATGCCGATGGCACTAATCGCCATGTTGTCAGCCGTTTGGAAAATGGCGTTAGCGGTTTCAAGGTTTCGCCCGATGGTCGCAAGGTTGTAGTCGTTTCTACAGTTAAGTACAGCCGCACCGCTCAGGACGTCTATCCCGACCTCACTCAGGCTACCGGCCGTCTGATTGACGACCTTATGTATAAGCACTGGGATGAATGGGTAACCGAAATTCCTCACCCCTTTGTTGCTGATTTCGATAATTATCGCCTGACCAACGTCAAAGACATTATGGAAGGTGAACGTTACGAATCACCGATGAAGCCTTTCGGTGGTATTGAATCGTTTGCATGGTCGCCCGACTCGCGCGAACTCGTTTACGTTAGCCGCAAAAAGGAGGGTATGGAATATGCAATCTCTACCAACTCCGATCTCTACTGCTATAACCTTGAATCAGGCGAAACCCGCAACCTGACAGAAGGCATGATGGGTTATGACACAATGCCGGTATTCTCACCCTCCGGCGATAAGCTGGCATGGTTGTCGATGGAACATGACGGTTATGAAAGCGACAAGAACCGCATCTTCGTAATGGATATGAAGTCCGGCGAAAAGACTGACCTTACCGAAAACTGGGACTACACAGCCGATCAGATTGCATGGTTCCCCGATGGAAAGAAGCTCTACTTTATCGCTCCTTATCAGGGTGTAACTCCGATTTTCTCTATTGACGTTGCAACTAAGCAGGTTGATTACGTTACCGGCAAGCAGGATATCTGTGATTATGCAGCTCTCGCTCCGGTAGATGGCAAGACCTTGATTACAATGCGTCATTCTTACCTCTACCCTAACGAACTGTTCTCGGTAACCAACAACGTTGCCACTCCGATCACTGAGGTTAACAAAGACGTCTTGAGCAAGATCGAACGCCCGATGGTCGACAAGGTTCTCGTTCCGACAACCGACGGCAAGGAGATGACTACTTGGGTGCTTTATCCCCCTCACTTTGATCCTAATAAGAAATATCCTGCAATCCTTTACTGCCAGGGTGGCCCTCAGCAGGCTGTTAGCCAGTTCTGGAGCTATCGTTGGAACTTGATGTTGATGGCATCGAATGGATATATCGTAATCGCTCCTAACCGTCGTGGTCTTCCCGGCTTCGGCACAGAATGGAACGCTCAGATCTCAGGTGACTACCCCGGTCAGAATATGCGCGACTATCTTGCAGCTGTTGACTACATGAAAGAAAAGCCTTTTGTTGACGAAAAACATATCGGCGCTGTTGGCGCAAGCTATGGTGGCTTCTCGGTTTATATGCTTGCCGGTATTCATGAAGGTCGTTTCGCCGCATTCGTTGCTCATGCAGGTATCTTCAACACCGAAGCTCAGTATCTCGAAACCGAAGAAATGTGGTTCGCAAATTGGGATCTCGGTGGCCCGTTCTGGGATAAGGACAATGCTGTTGCTCAGCGCACATTCGCTAACTCACCCCACAAGTTTGTTGACCGTTGGGATACACCTATCCTCGTTACTCATGGCGAATATGACTTCCGTATTCTGTCATCTCAGGGCGAAATGGCATTCAATGCAGCTCGCTTGCGTGGCGTACCTGCCGAAATGCTTATCTTCCCTGACGAAAACCATTGGATTCTCAAGCCGCAGAATGCTATCATGTGGCAGCGCGTATTCTTCCGCTGGCTGGATCGCTGGTTGAAGCCTGAAGCTGCAAAAGCTGAAGCTACCACTGCTGATGCTACTCCCCAGGAATAACATTACTCCTTAAATAGATAACCGGACACTGACATTCTCTGTTATTGAGAAAGCAGTGTCCGGTTTCTTTATATAGTGAACCATTCAACTGACAAAAATGTTAGTCTGTCAGATTCGGACGATGGATTGTCACGTTTATATGACAGATTTGTCAAGTTTGGCACAGTTTTCGCAGGTTCATAAAATCGGAATTCATTCCGCAAACAACTCGATAATAAAATCTAAAAAAATATTTCAATCATGAAACTGAAACCATTAGCTGACCGAGTGCTGATTCAGCCTACACCGGCAGAAGAGACAACGCTATCCGGAATCATCATCCCCGACTCTGCAAAAGAAAAACCGCTGAAAGGCACTGTTGTTGCAGCAGGCAACGGCTCAAAGGATGAAGAAATGATTCTCAAAGAGGGCGACAAGGTGCTCTACGGTAAATATGCCGGCACTGAAATTGAGCTCGATGGTGAAAAATATCTCATTATGCGTCAGACCGACGTGTTGGGCGTTTTTGAATAAGCGTCTAAACTTTCCTCTCCTAACATCTATTATCAACCGATTATCTCTCCATAAAAACATACTCAATCATGGCTAAAGAAATTAAATTCGATATCAAGGCTCGCGAAGAGCTCAAAAAAGGCGTTGACG
>CAZKYD010000168.1:0-3759 GCA_964556875.1 uncultured Alistipes sp. | reverse complement strand
CATCGCCGCCATACAGCAACTGTGCGCCGGTTACCCACCACACTTCATATTGATCGAATCTGTTCATATTATATTCAGTTTATTTAGTTTTTGCAATTGTATTACTTCTTAGTTTGGCCATAATAGGCATTAGGGCCATGCTTGCGATTGAAGTGCTTTTCAACCAGCAAGGGGTTCATTGTGAGCTGCGGATTAACCGCGAAGGCGATAAACGCCATCTTGGCTACCTGCTCCATAACTACCGCATTGTGGACGGCATCAGCCGGCGACTTGCCCCAGCTGAATGGCCCGTGATTCTTCACCAGCACACCGGGGGTATGCATCGGCTGCAAACCTTCAAAGCGCTTCACAATCACTTTGCCGGTTTGCAGTTCATAATCACCACAGACCTCCTCGGCAGTCATATCAGCTGTGCAGGGGATTGCATCATGGAAATAATCGGCATGAGTCGTGCCGATATTGGGAATATCCTTGCCGGCTTGCGCCCAAGCGGTAGCGTAAGTGGAGTGGGTATGCACTACCCCCTGAATCTCAGGGAAGGCGCGGTAGAGTTCCAAATGCGTGGGGGTGTCAGACGATGGACGAAGCTCCCCTTCAACAACCTTACCGGTTGCGAGGTCAACCACTACCATGTCCGACGACTTCATTGTGGCATAGTCAACCCCACTCGGCTTAATAACTACCAAGCCACGTTCGCGGTCGATACCGGAGACGTTGCCCCAGGTAAAGATTACCAACCCGTGGGCAACCAGATCCATATTTGCGCGGTAAACCGCTTCTTTCAGTTGTTCGAGCATAATTACCAGAAATAGACATAAAAACCAACGGTAATTCCGAGGATGATTACCGAATGAATAACATCCCAATGGTTCCAGCTTTGGCGAGTTGCCAAGCGCTGCTCGGGGGTAGATGTGCCGAATACGAGTCCCTGAATCTGTTCCGGGCGCGGTGCCTTGGTAAAGAGACTAACTGCAATCACAACGATGATGCAGAAGAGGAACATCCAGCCGCAGAAGAAGAGCCAGTTGAGATCATAGAATAGATACTTAAAGAGGTTATCGGAAACCTCGCCGGCATTGCTATAGAAAATCTTAGCCCCAAGACGAGTCAAGCCGATAATCATACCGGAGAGCAGGCCCCACATACCACCTTTGGCGGTTGCGCGCTTCCAGCAGATACCCAGCAGGAAGGCGGCTGCAATACCGGGAGCCAGTACCGACTGCACATCCTGCAAATAGTTGTAAAGCACATCGCCAACAGAGCGCATAATCGGAATCCAAAGGATACCGAGAATAACGATTACCACCGTAGCAGCCTGACCGATACGAACAAGTTTCTTCGGGTCGGTTTTCGGTTTAAATCGCTGATAGAAGTCGATAGTAAACAAGGCTGCAGAGGAGTTAAACAGTGAGGCTAACGAGCTCATCAGCGCTGCGAGAATGCCACAGACAATCAAGCCCTTAACACCGGCCGGCAACAGTTTTGCCACCAATGTGGGGAATGCTGCATCAGGGGTTGAAAGGGTAAAGACTTCACCGTTAACAACTATGCCCTTATTGCTCAAGGCAAAAGCAATCATTCCGGGGATGAGGAAGAGAAATACCGGCAGCAACTTGAGATAAGCTCCGAAAATCGTGCCGCGTCGTGCCTCACGTTCATTCTTGCCGGAAAGCACGCGCTGAACAATGAATTGGTCGGTACACCAGTACCAGAAGCCTATAATTGCAGAACCAATCAGGGCACCAAGCCACGGATAATTCGGGTCGCGGTTATCGCGAATAAGATTGGTCATCGTATCGCCATAGTCGTTCACCACTACCCCATTGCATACGCTCATCATCTCATCCCAGCCGCCCAAGGCTTTCAAGCCAAGTACAAGAATAATCAAGGAACCGAGGAGCAAAATCGGGGTTTGCAATACGGAGGTATAGAGCACCGACTTCATACCACCAATAATAGTATAGAGAGCGGTAATCAGCACCAATCCAATAGCTGCAATCCAGAAGAAATCAATTCCCCAAAGGGTGTCGATACCAAACACCTGTTGGAAAACCAATCCTCCGGCATAAACCGTTACGGCAACCTTTGTCAGCACATAGCTGATAAGGGAAATCATCGACAAAATAGTGCGCGAGGCAGAATTATATCGACGTTCAAGGAACTCCGGCATCGTGTAGACCATTGAGCGGGAATAGAATGGCACGAACACCCAGCCAAGAATCAATATCATCCAGCCCTGAATCTCCCAATGGGCCATAGCCATACCGGAGGAAGCCCCCGCACCGGCCAAGCCGATTAGATGTTCAGAGCCGATGTTTGAGGCAAAGATAGATGCACCTATGGCAATCCATGTTGCATCCTTACCACCGAGAAAATAGTCGGCAGCATTATTTTGTTTTTGGCGCATAACCCACACGATGATCCCAACAAGGGCCATGAAAAAGAGGGCTATGACAATCCAGTCAAGGATTTGCATTGTTAAGGAATTTAAGGTAAGACAGAAAATTTGTAGATACAATGACTGTTATAGGTCTCGCCGGGATTGAGTACAACCGATGGCCATTGAGGTTTGTTGGGGCTATCGGGGTAATGCTGCGACTCAAAGCAAACACCGGCACGCTTTGGATAGGCGATTCCCTTCTTGCCGACAATTGAGCCGTCAAGGAAATTACCGGTATAGATCTGCACACCGGGTTCATTGGTCCACATTTCAAGCATGATACCAGATTCACTATCCTCCAAGCGGAGAGCTGTCTGCGCTATGCTTCCCTGACTGTTCAACACAAAGTTATGGTCATAGCCGAGGGCGTTATGCAGCTGCTCATCGTCGGCCTCAATATCCCTGCCAATAGCTTTCGGCTGGCGGAAGTCCATCGGCGTACCATCTACCGGACGGATTTCGCCGGTGGTCATAAACGTATCATCCACCGGCGTAAAGCCGTCGGCATTCACCCAGAGGATTTCATCCGTAACAGGCTTCTGAGGGTTGCCTGAGAGGTTGAAATATGAGTGCTGCGTCATATTGATAATCGTGCGCTTATCGGTAGTTGCGGTGTAGGCAATGTCAATGGAATTGTCGTAGGTAAGGGTATAAGTAACCGTTGCCTTGACCGTGCCCGGGAAACCGTTATCACCATCGGGCGACAATATTGACAGCTGCAAAACAGAGTCATTCAACTGGTTAGCATCATATACACGATACTGCCATCCCTTTGTACCCATGTCAGTTCCGCCATGCAAGCAATGGCCATGATCGTTGCGGGGCAACTGCACGGTGTCGCCGTCAAGCACAAACCGGCCCTGGTTGATACGATTGGCATAACGGCCAACCGAAGCACCGAAATCGGTGGCATTTGCCTCCGGGAAGTATGCCTGAATACTATCGAAACCAAGGACAACATCAACCATTTCGCCCTTGCGATTCGGCACCATAATACTTACGATGCGTCCGCCAAAATTGGTGATGCAGACCTCCATGCCCTGCTGATTTTTCAGGGTATAAAGGGCGGTTGAATCCCCATCATACACAGCGACAAATTTGGCCGGATCAAGACCGGAGGCTGTTAATTGCTTACCGCTATCACCGCCAACGCAAGCCGACATTACGGCCAACACAGTCCCCAAAGGGAGCATATAACCGAGTTTCTTCATTATATGGTATGTAGTTATGTGAGATTTAGGGTTAAATCAACAGCTCGCCAAAGGTTATTTGGCGGCATCTAACTGGGTGAGGGCGAAGGCGTAGGCTCCGACGGAGAT
>CAZKYD010000167.1:0-3808 GCA_964556875.1 uncultured Alistipes sp. | reverse complement strand
ACGGAGCGGTCATGGTCATATCAATGGCCAAGTTAGCGTCATCGTCAATATCTATTTTGTATACCAGGCCCAAGTTATAGATGTCGACCGGGATTTCCGGGTCAAACACCGTTTTTAGCATTGCTACTACTTTTTCCTCGAGTCGAAGGTGAGTTTCTGCGTCCATATCTTTTGTTATTTGCTACAAATTTAAGAATAGTTTCTTTTCTTTCCAAACTTTCAATTGTTTTCGCTAATTTTGTACTATGATTACCTACCTTCAACTTGAAAATCTCACAAAAAGCCACGGCGACCGCATGATTTTTGCCGATGTTACTTTCGGCATCAATCAAGGCGATAAAATCGCCCTTATTGCAAAGAATGGAACCGGCAAGACGACATTATTAAGATGTATCGCCGGAAAAGAATCGGCCGACTCCGGAAAAATCACGCCTCGAACCGACCTCAAAGTCGGGTTTCTGGAACAAACTCCGATTCTACCAATGGAACGCACAGTGGAAGATTATGTTGGAGGCAACGACAAACTAAAACGTTTGTTGACACAAATGGATGTTTACGGCAACGAACGTTTAATTGGCAATCTATCCGGCGGCGAGCGTAAACGCTTAGCCCTCGCCCAAGTGATCGCTTCCGGACCCGACTTGCTTATCCTTGACGAGCCGACTAACCATCTTGACATCCCGACAATCGAATGGTTAGAGACATATTTGACTCGTTCAAAAGTTACCCTCTTGATGGTAACCCACGATAGATATTTCCTTGATCGTGTCTGCGACAAGATCATTGAGATCGACCGTGCTACTGTCTACACCTACGAGGGGAACTACGCTAATTTCTTGCGCCGACGTCGCGAACGTGTTGAAGGGATGGCATCAGAATTAGCCAAGGTGAAAAACACCCTACGCAAAGAGCAGGAATGGATGAATCGCCAGCCACAAGCACGCGCCGGAAAGGCTCAATATCGCATTGATGCATTTTACGATCTAAAGCAACGTTCTCAGGTAGATTTACGAGAAAAGAACGTAAACTTAAAAGTAAAATCCTCTTATATCGGATCGAAAATCTTCGAAGCATCCCATGTCTCCAAACGGTTTGGCGACAAGACTGTGCTCGACGATTTCAGCTATGTCTTTTCTCGCTACGAAAAAGTTGGTATTATCGGGCGCAACGGAGCCGGGAAGTCAACATTTATCAAAATGCTACAAGGCTTGGTAAAGCAGGATAGCGGTCATTTCGATATAGGAGAAACCGTCCGTTTCGGCTATTATAGTCAGGAAGGTATCTCCTTCGACGAGAATAAGCGAGTTATTGACGCCATTACCGACCTCGCAGAAGATATTGTGGTTAATGACGGCGTACATTACTCCCCAATGCAGTTCCTGCAGCATTTTCTATTCACCCCCGTTGACCAGCAAAAATATATTGCAAAGTTGAGCGGCGGCGAACGTAGCCGATTACATCTGGCAGCCGTACTGATGCGCTCACCCAACTTCTTGATTCTCGACGAACCTACCAACGACCTTGATATCGTAACACTCGGCATCTTGGAGGACTATCTCGCCGAATTCAAAGGATGTGTGATCGTCATCTCTCACGACCGCTTCTTCTTAGACTCAATCGCCGATCATTTATTCGTATTCGAAGGAGACGGGAAAGTTAAAGATTTTCCGGGTAACTACACCGAATATCGCGCATGGCGCGATGCTCGTGATCGCGAGGAGAAACAGCAACGCGAGCAGGAAGCCAGCAAAGCTATTGCTCAGGCAGCAAACTCTGCAGAGCCCACCGCTAAGCTAAGTCGTGGCGGATTGGAGCGTACGCCGAAGCTCACGTTCAAAGAGCGAAAGGAATTAGAAGAATTGACAGCTGAAATCGACCGCCTTACAGAAGAAAAGGCTACTCTCGAACAACTGTTTAACTCCGGTGAAGCCATCCCGAACATTGACGAGAAATCGCGACGATACACAGAGCTATCCTCCATCCTTGACGAAAAAGAATTCCGTTGGCTGGAGCTCTCCGAAAAAGCCTAACAAAATGCTGATTATTTTTTCAGGGCTTCACGGCGAGTCATATAATCACCGAGCCACAGACCGCCGATAATCATCAAGCACCCTAAACTACCAATCAACGTAATGGGGTCATCCTTGCCAAAGAGGATGGCCGCAATTACCATTGTAAATATCGGTTGAATATATAGATAGTTATTGGTCTTAATCGCCCCGAGCTTACTCATAACCCACGCCCACAGCAAATATGCCAACATTGAGCAGAGCACACCTAAGAATAATAGATTGACTACCACTTCTGGCTTAAGCAATGTCTCAATCGCTGAGATTGGCTCTTTAGAAATATACCAAAACGGCAAAGCGGTCACCAGCCCATAAAAGAATGTTTTACGAGTAATAAACTGAGCGCTATAAGTTACATTCAATTTTCTCAGGACCAAACTATATATAGCCCATGAACATGCTGCTGCAAAGGCTAAGAGGTCACCTAACGTTGTAGCTATTACATCGGAATTGCCTGACGATGAAGCCGATGAGAAGCCATCCTTAAAGATAATAAAACCTACCCCAATGAATGCGATTAACGATCCCAAGTAAGTCCAACGCCCCGGGCGTTCGGTCTTATATAGCGCCCCTATAAGCAGCGTAGTCAGCAGTGGCGACAACGTTGTTATCATCGAGACATCCGACACACGCGTATAGTTGACCGCATTATTTTCTGCAATAAAGTAGATTGACGACCCACAAAGCCCACAGAGGAACAATAGAAATTCATCGCGCCAATTATTTGCCCATAACGTCTTATGGCAGCCAATCAGCACCAATAGATACGCCAATACAAATCGATAGATATAGATCTCTACCGGTCCGAGCCCATTATTAATAAGCACCTTTGTTGACACAAAAGAACCGCCCCAAATACCAACGGCCAAAATGGCACCTAAATGGCATAAGAGCGAACTTCTATGAGTGTTTACTCTCCATGGTGAAGCCATAGCATCTTAGTTCTTCGCGTTAAATTGCGGGTCAGATTAACTGAATGCGAAATTAAAAAAAAGTTTCCGTATTTCAATGAAATAATCATGCTAAAATTTGCGAAGGCGCCAATGTTTTCTTAATTTTGTAGCTCATAGAATCCGAAAATATTATTCAATAACCAATATAACATCCAATCATCATGGAAGTAACAGGCAAAATCATACTTGCCCTCCCCGAGGCCAGTGGGACCTCTAAAAGCGGCAATCCTTGGAAAAAGCGCGAATATGTTTTGGAAACTCTCGAAAGCTTCCCCAAAAAGATTTTCTTCGACTTTTTCGGCGACAAAGCTGATCAATATCCCCTGACTCAAGGCGAAACATACCGCATTAGCTTCGACATTTCAAGCCGCGAATATCAAGGCCGTTGGTATACCAGCATTAGCGCTTGGAAAGCAGAACCCGCACAGGCTACCCCTGCCGGTGGCCAAGCTTTTCCCGATGCTCGCACAGCTCCCGGCTACAATCAACCTGCCCCCGGTTTCTCAGCTCCGGCTTCTCAGCCCTATTTCCCGAGCGCCCCTGCAGCAGAAAGCGCGCCCACTCCCCCCGCGCCCCTCGAAGCATCAAACGACGATCTCCCCTTCTAAGCATCGTCTTTCGATAACCATATTCGATAACCACAAATACAAATGGCATCGACGTTCCCGCGTTGATGCCATTTGTATTTATCCAATACCAGTTGAGAGGCAATCTTTATTACTCGGCTAATTATCTTCATCATTTAAGCTGAATTATTTGGTATAGAAATAGAAATTGGTTAATTTT
>CAZKYD010000166.1:0-3817 GCA_964556875.1 uncultured Alistipes sp. | reverse complement strand
AACCATGCCGCCGTCCCCAAAGACGACTTCATCAAATCCATCCCCCTCCTCTAATTTGGTTATTTAATATCAAAGTTGTACATTTGTAGTCTAAAACGAATGTAGTTATGGCAATGACAATAAACTCATCTCCTGAATTATTAGGCAACTCTGCTATTGATTTTATAGCAGAAGCCGATCGCAATAGCCAAAATCCTGCCCCTCGCCTTTCAGAAGAGCGAGAATTGGAAATTTCAGAATTCTTACGTAAATCGCGCGACTTTATTTTCCCGCCTAAAGACAAAAAATAATGAATTCAGAAGATTCATTTATATTAGAGCGCGATGCTGTAATGCTCCATTTTAAGCAGGACGTTGCTTCTTATTGCGATTCATTTCATTGTGACGATACAGATTTAGACGAATTTTTCTCCAAGGATGCATTTTTATATGAAGATGAATTATTGGGGAAAACATATGCATGGATTAATAGCCAGCAACCTCAACAAATCATAGCTCTAATCACTTTAGCCAACGACAGCATCAAAGCTAAACAGATAGCATCATCTGCTCGTAATCGACTACAACGCTATATTACAAACGCAAAACGAGGAAGGAGCTATCCGGCCGTACTTATAGGCCGTTTAGGAGTTGCATCAAACTATAGAGGTAAAGGTCTAAATATTGGCAGCCAAATTTTAGGTTTTCTAAAAGACTGGTTTCGTAGCAACGATAATAAAACTGGATGCAGATTTCTCGTTGTAGATGCATATAACAATCCTAAGACTCTTCACTTTTATGAGAAAAATGGATTTAAGCCTCTTTATAAAAGCGAAGACGAAGAACGTGATTTTTTTGGACTAAATGCAAATGATGTTCTGTCAACAAGATTTTATTATTTTGATTTAAAAGGGTTGTAGGAAATTGGATTCTGCCCTGAAATCGGAGTAAGGGCAATAGAAAAGAGGGGAAAATGGTATACTTTGGGGTTTACTTTTGATTACTGCGAGATTAGCAGTTTTAGCTGATTATCAGCATTTTAGGTTTTACTGTCATTTACTTTTAGAACTTACAGGTGTAAAAATCGGGATTTTCGGTTGTAACTTAGCGATGGCAAAATGCTAATTATTGTTGCCTAAATCTAACTTATGTTCAACCTTAAATTTTTTCCTAACTCAATGAGCCAAAATAATTCAGTCTTAGGCAGGCGTCTATTATTAGCCGTACTCCTTGTGATTGCAACTCTTTCGGCATCAGCCCAAATTAGAGTTAATGGTCTTGTGATTGACACTACCGGCGACCCTGTAATCGGCGCCTCAGTTGTTGTAAAGGGACAGACATCCGGCACAGCCACCGATGTTAACGGTAAGTTCTCGCTGTCGGCACCATCGTCCAATTCCGTGCTTATTATCAGTTATATTGGCTGTAATACAGTAGAAGTTCCTGCAAATTCACCCATGCTGAAAAGCGGTGTGGTAATGCAAGAATCTTCAACCATTCTCGATGAAGTTGTTGTAATCGGTTATGGTAGCGTCAAGAAATCCGACACTACCGGTTCAGTTGTTGCAATGAAGCCCGACGAACTCAACCGTGGCGCTCAAGTTTCCGTACAAGACGCTATGGTCGGCAAAATCGCCGGTGTGAATGTAGTGCCCGGCTCCGGTGCCCCCGGCGATGGTGCTACAATTCGTATCCGTAGCGGCGCCTCATTGTCAGCCTCTAACGACCCTCTTTTCGTAATCGATGGTGTCCCCGTTGACAACTCCGAAATCGAAGGCTCCAGCAACGTTATCGGCGGTATCAACCCCGAAGATATTGAAACCTTCACCGTGCTGAAGGATGCATCTGCCACTGCAATCTACGGTTCACGTGCATCTAACGGTGTAATCGTAATCACCACTAAGAAAGGTGGCGATAAGATTAAGGTTAACTATAACGGCACCTTCTCGCTGTCGACAAAAACAAAGAAACTTAATGTGCTCGGCGCTGACGAATTCCGTTCAGTAGTGCCCGGTATCGTAGGCGTACCTGCTGATGCAGTTTACGGCTCAGCTAACACCGACTGGCAGGACGAAATCTACCGCACAGCGTTCGGCACCGATCATAACCTCTCCGTATCTGGTACACTTAAAAAGATCAGCACCCCTTACCGCGTATCTGCAAGCTACACAAAGCAGAACGGTATCCTCAAAAATAGTTCATACGACCGCTTCACCGGTGGCTTCGCTCTCAATCCCCACCTGTTTGACGATCACCTCAACATCAATCTTAACTTCAAGATTTCTCACGAAAACAACAATAAGGTTGATAACTCAGTAGTCGGTAACGCATTGCGCTACGACCCGACTCGTCCGGTGATGGCCTCCGACTATAACGCCAACGTTCCCGGTCTCGGCTACTATATCTGGACCAACGGCGATGCCCCCATGGCTATCCAGACCGACAACCCCGTTGCCAGCCTTGAACTCGACAAGCGCGTCAACAAAATCACCCGTTCTATCGGCAACGCTCAGTTTATCTACAAGGTTCACGGCCTTGAAGACCTCAGCTTCAACCTCAACCTCGGCTACGACGTTCTGCGAAGCAAATATGATCGCAATGTGCCGATGTATGCCGGCATGATGTACACATCTAACCAGAAAGATGGTACCAGCCTCGACTATCACGCTGTTCAAGATAAGCGCAACTACCTGCTCGACTTCTACGCCAACTACGCTCACACTTGGAATAAAATCCACGACTTCAGCGTAATGGCAGGTTACGGTTGGCAGCACTTCTGGCGCAAGCTCGACACCACTTCTAACGGTGTGAAGCCCGGCACTACCGAATCTATCGAACTCTCAACCCCCTATCATTTCGAATCAGAATACTATCTGCTCTCACTCTACGGACGTGCTAACTACTCGCTCTATGGTCGCTACCTCTTGACCGCTACCCTGCGTGCCGATGCTTCTTCACGCTTCGCAAAGGGTAACCGTTGGGGTTACTTCCCCTCTGTAGCCCTCGCATGGCGCTTCATCGAAGAAGACTTCATGAAAGAGCAAAACGTGCTTAGCGATCTGAAATTACGCGTTGGTTATGGTGTTACCGGTCAGCAGGATATCCTCAACGACTACCCCTGGATGACAACCTTCAGCATCAGCTACCCCGAAGCCTCTTATCTCTTCGGCGACAAATGGTATCAGACCTACCGCCCGAACGGCTACGATAACGACATCAAATGGGAAAGCACTACAACTTGGAACGTCGGTATCGACTACGGATTCCTCAACAACCGCATCTACGGTTCGATTGACTACTACAAACGCTTCACAAAGAATCTTCTAAATACAATCTCCGTTCCCTCAGGAACAAACTTCGCACCGGTAATCACCACCAACATCGGTTCGATGGAAAACCAAGGTGTAGAATTCGCCGTTAACTTCATTCCCGTTGAAACTAAGGACTGGAGATGGTCGCTCGGCTTCAACTACACATGGCAGCAGAGCAAGATCACCAAGCTCAACACTATCGACTCCGAAAGCAACTTCGTTAACACCGGTGCTATCTCCGGCACAGGTAAGACAGTGCAGGTATTCATGGTCGACAAGACTCCCTACACTTTCTACCTCGCTCAGCAAGCCTACGACGAAAGCGGCAACCCCATCGAAGGCCAGTATGTACAGCCTGACGGCTCTATCAGCTCTACCGAAACAAAATATGCTTCAGATAAGAGCGCGCTGCCTACTTCGCTCATCGGTTTCAACACCAACGTTTCTTACAAGAACTGGGACCTCGGCATCAGCGGCCACGGCTCGTTCGGCAACTACATCTACAACTACGTAAAGGCCGACCAGTAT
>CAZKYD010000165.1:0-3837 GCA_964556875.1 uncultured Alistipes sp. | reverse complement strand
AATCGCGGGGGAGGGGTGGATTATCGGCCTTATTTTTCGCTTAGTTGTTGAATAGGTTTGAGAAATTTTGTAATTTTGCGCTATAAAGGGCGATTTTGCCTAGCTGATGCGGCGATTGCTCTTAATCCTAAATAAAAACCTGCTATCCACGGAATAAAATAATATGGAGAAGAAATTCAAACGAACTCTTGTCACCACTGCTCTCCCTTATGCCAACGGCCCGGTGCATATCGGCCATCTTGCCGGGGTTTATGTCCCCGCTGATATCTACACTCGTTTCCTCAGAATGAGAGGTGAGGATGTGAAGATGATTGGTGGTAGCGATGAACACGGTGTGCCCATCACTATTCGTGCTCGTAAGGAGGGTGTTACTCCTCAGGATGTCGTTGACCGTTACCATAAGATTATCAAGGATTCGTTTGAAGAACTCGGCATTTCGTTTGACGTTTATTCGCGTACAACCTCCGAAACTCATCGCGAAACCGCTACTGAGTTTTTCCGCCATATCTATGAAAAAGGTGGATTCGTTGAGCGCCCGTCGATGCAGCTCTACGACGAGGGTGCCGGCCGTTTCGTTGCCGACCGCTATGTTGTTGGTGAATGTCCGGTTTGTCATGCTCAGGGCGCTTATGGCGACCAGTGTGAAAAGTGTGGTTCATCGCTGAGCGCTACCGACCTGATTAATCCTCGCTGCGCAGAAACCGGTAATGTCCCCGTCCTGAAGGAGACAAAACATTGGTATCTGCCCCTTGAAAAATATCAGAAAGCTCTCGAAGATTGGATTCTCGAAGGTCATAAGGAATGGAAGACCAACGTTTATGGCCAGTGTAAGTCGTGGCTCGACCTCGGCTTGCAGCCTCGTGCGGTGACCCGCGACTTGGATTGGGGTATCCCCGTGCCGGTTGAGGGTGCTGACGGAAAGGTGCTGTATGTATGGTTTGATGCTCCTATCGGCTATATCTCTAACACCAAGGAGATTCTGCCCGACAGCTGGGAACGCTATTGGAAAGACCCCGAAAGCCGCATTATCCACTTCATCGGCAAGGATAACATCGTGTTCCACTGTATTATCTTCCCGGCGATGTTGATGGCCTACGGCGACGGATTCCAACTTCCCGACAATGTTCCCTCTAACGAATTCCTTAACCTCGAAGGCGACAAGATTTCGACGTCGCGCAACTGGGCTGTTTGGCTCCATGAATATCTGCGCGATTTCCCCGGCAAGCAGGACGTGCTCCGATATGTGCTGACTGCCAACGCTCCGGAAACCAAGGATAACGACTTCACTTGGAGCGATTTCCAGAGCCGCAACAATTCTGAATTGGTGGCAATCCTCGGTAATTTTGTAAACCGTGCGGTTGTCTTAACAAATAAATATTTCGAAGGCGTAGTGCCTGCAGCTGGTGAACTCCTCGATGTTGATAAGGCTGCCTTTGATGAGATTCGCAAGGCTGAACAAGCCCTGACCGAGGCCCTCGAGAATTTCCACTTCCGCGAAGCTCTTCGCCAAGCAATGGAAATTGCTCGTGTCGGCAACCGTTATCTCCAGGAAACCGAGCCTTGGAAGGTGGCTAAGACTGACCTTACTCGCACTGCAACAATCCTGAACGTTGCCCTGCAGATTTGCGCTAATCTTAACGTTGCCTTCGAGCCGTTCTTACCTTTCATGGCAGAAAAGCTCCGCGGCATGCTGAAACTTGATTCCTTGAAATGGGACGACCTCGGCCGCGAAGATATCCTGAAGGTTGGTGTGAAACTCGGCGAACCGGTACTCCTCTTTGAAAAAATCGAAGATGAGGCTATCCAAGCTCAGCTCGATCGCCTCGCACGTATCAAGAAGGAAAATCAGCTGAACGCCTGGAAGCCTGAACCCCAGCAGCCCGATGTTCCCTTCGACGATTTCTTGAAGATGGATATCCGTGTCGGAACCGTGCTGGAATGTGAACGTGTGCCAAAAGCTGATAAACTGCTGAAATTCCTCATTGACGATGGTATGGCGAAGCGTACTATCGTTAGCGGTATCGCTAAATATTATAAGCCCGAAGATTTGGTAGGTAAGCAGGTATGCTTCATCGCCAACTTCGCCCCCCGTAAGCTCAAGGGTGTAGAATCACAAGGTATGATTCTCTCCGCCCAGAACCCTGATGGCTCGCTCGTAGTGATTTCACCCTCTGCGCAGGTTACTCCCGGCTCACAGGTGAAATAATCCAAAAAGTGTTGCCATCTAAGCCATAGAAAATCCGTTATGCAACAGGTTAGAAAACCTAAAATTCTAATTATTTATACCGGTGGCACCATCGGTATGATTGAGGACCCGGCCAGTCACACGCTGCGCCCCTTCGACTTTACGCACCTGATTGACAATGTGCCCAAGGTTAAGATGCTCGACTACGACATCCAGCACATTCAGTTCAATCCGCCGATTGACTCCAGCGATATGAACCCTGCCCATTGGCAGCAACTCGCTGATGCTATCGGTCGCCATTACGATGCGTTTGATGGATTCGTGGTTCTGCATGGCACCGACACTATGGCTTATACGGCATCTGCACTATCTTTCATGTTGGAGCATCTGCGAAAACCGGTGATTATTACCGGCTCGCAGCTCCCCATTGGTGAAGTTCGAACCGACGGTGAAGAAAATCTGATTACGGCGTTGCAAATCGCAGCTGCTACAGATCCCGTCAATGGCGAACCGATGGTGCAGGAGGTGGCCATACTTTTTGAAAACTATCTTTGGCGCGGAAACCGCTCCACGAAGATGAGCGCCGACAACTTTAACGCTTTCAAGAGTAATAATTATCCCTCTTTGGCCAAAATCGGGTTGTCGATCCATTTTAACCAGGATGCCCTTTGGCGCGTTAATGATCCACAGCCGTTACATGTTCATAAAGGATTAAATTCCGACATTATTATAATATATGTAACACCCGGTATGACCGAGGTCTCCCTCCGTCAGCAATTAACTACTCCCGGTGTGCGCGGAATCGTTCTGAAAACCTATGGTGCGGGGAATGCTCCTACAGCCGCTTGGTTTAACGATGCAATCGCCGATGCGGTGAAGCGCGGACTCGTTATTATTAATGTAACGCAGTGTGTCAACGGTGCCGTCCACCAGAAACGTTATTCTACCGGCGATCATCTCGATCGCGTTGGCGTAATCTCCGGCCATGACATTACAACCGAGGCCGCCCTGACAAAAATGATGTTCCTTTTCGGGTCCGGATTATCGGCAACTCAAGTTTCTCGCCGCCTGCTTTACCCCATTTGTGGAGAAATGACCGTCTAAATTCAAAAAAAATCAACTAAATTTCGATAAACAGAACTTTCCATTGAGCCCCTCTTAATGGAAAGTTCTGCTTTTTTTACGGTCGTGGCAACAGAATTTCGTCAGTAGCGCAATTTTTTTCTGACATCATATATATATGGCTTCTGGCGGGTGGATGGGGTTGTTTTGGGGATATGCAAGGGGTAGGGTAGAAAGTTAACCTTTGTTGAAGTGGTTGAAGGATAGGAAAAAGGAAGAAAAGCGGCAAAAATCTTGAAAATTTCTTTGCGAAAAGTTTGGTAGATTCGGGGAAAGCTTGTAACTTTGCACTCGCTTTTCGGGACGGAGGTCACCGCAACAAACGAAGCCGCTGAGCTTCGAGTTGAAAAAGAAAATTCTGAAAAAAAAAGTTGACGAAAAATTTGGTCAGTTCAAAAATAGTTCGTAACTTTGCAGAGCTTTTCCGCCACGAACGAAAGGCGTTGAAAATTAGAACATTGAAAGATTTACAATAGACGAAGTAGTACAGGAGCTAACAAGCTTTCTGTCGATTCCGAAACAACAGGTTT
>CAZKYD010000164.1:0-3982 GCA_964556875.1 uncultured Alistipes sp. | reverse complement strand
AAGCCCTCCATATCGACATCGTCGACGGCAACATCGAAGGCCTCTCCTAACCTATCCTGAGGCCGATTGTCAATTACCGCCAAATTTTTTTGGTCTATTTTGTCAATTTCCACCAAATCTTTTGAGCGGGATTTGTCAATTTCCACCAAATTTTCATAGTAGTGAGTTCTTTTTGATGAGCTGATCAAATTCTCGAAAGATTTTTGTAAATTTGTTGGTTCATCTAAGTTTGAGTCACTGATATGGAGAAATATGAAGGACGTCCGGATGTAATGGCCGGACGTAGCCGGGAAGAGATTGCGACGTATGATTTTTTAGACAAATTAGGCATAAGTTATCAGACGGTATGCCATAATGCTGCATTTACGATGGAGGAATGTGAGGCAATCGAGGGTGAACTCGGTGCGCCTATTTGCAAGAATCTGTTTTTGTGTAATCGGCAGCAAACACAGTTTTATTTGCTGATGTTGCCCGGCGACAAGATTTTCAAGACGAAATATTTGTCGTCGCAGTTGGGCTGCGCTCGCTTGTCGTTTGCCGACGAGGCGCATATGGTTGAGATGTTAGGAATCCATCCCGGGGCGGTTTCGCCGATGGGGCTTATTCATGAATCGGAGCGAAAAGTGCTGTTAGTCTTGGATAAGGATTTGATGGATTTGGAATATATAGGATGCCATCCTTGCGTTAATACGGCTACGGTGAGGCTCTCACTGGCTGATTTGGTCAATAGCATTGTCCCGGCCACAGGTCACGAATATCAAGTTGTAGAGCTGCCGAGCGCATGATAATTTGGAATCCCTGGCACGGCTGCACGAAGTTGAGTGAAGGTTGTCAGCATTGCTATATGTACTTCCTCGACAAGAAGCGTGGTATAGATACCTCGCAGGTGACTCGTACGGCAAATTTTAATTTGCCGGTGCAACGCCGTCGCGACGGACGGTATAAGTTGCCGTCGGGGATGGACCTTTATGTAGGCCTTTCAACCGACTTTTTTGTAGAGGAGGCTGATGAGTGGCGCGACGAAGTTTGGGGCTTTATCCGTCAACGTTCTGATATCTCATTCCGATTGCTAACGAAACGCGCCGATCGCATTGCGTCATGTTTGCCAAAGGATTGGGGCGAGGGGTATGAAAATGTATTATTGCAGGTAACCACAGAGAATCAGCGCCGCGCCGATGAACGACTGCCGATACTGATGGATATTCCGGCGCGTCATAAGGGATTTATGTGTGCACCGCTAATCGGCCCGATAGATGTCGCAGAGTATTTGGCATCGGGACAGTTTGAGGTGGTTTTATGTGGCGGTGAGAACTACGATGGGGCTCGTCCATGCCATTACGAATGGGTGAAACTGTTGAGCGAACAGTGTCGCCAAAATGACGTGACTTTCAATTTTATCGAGACCGGAACGGTGTTTGTAAAGGATAACCGCACATATCACATCCCCGATAAGCGACAGCAGTCGCTTCAGGCGTATAAGTCGGGCCTCAGTTATCAGGGGAAGCCATTGAAGTTTGCGCTGAGGAATCCGGAACCAACTCTGTTTGAGCAGCCTGATTATCAGCCGTTCTTTCGAGAGCAGTGTAAAACGTGTGGCAACCGCCTGACGTGTAACGGCTGTTCAAATTGTGGGGCTTGCGATAAGAGGCAGAGTGGAAGCGATGCAGCAGAGGATTAATCCTTCTTTGCTGGCTTTTTCTTTAGGGCTTTGTAGGCGATAAACACTACGCAGAAGAGCAGCAAACAGAAACCGCCCATGGTGAAGTAATGGTTGTAATGCTCAACCGATTCGAATAGTTCGGAGTAGGGGACGGTCTTGCCGAGCCAATAGCCAAGGAATGCCAATACACTGTTCCACAGGCCGGCACCGATAGCGGTAAACAGCACGAACACACCGATATTCATTCTTGCCAAACCGGCAGGGATAGAAATCAGCTGACGTACGGCGGGAATCAGTCGACCGATAAACGTCGACAGTTTGCCGTGGTTGTCAAAATATTGTTCGGCATTTTTCACTTTAGCCTCGTCGATAAGACACGCATGGCCGAAACGGCTGTTGGCAAAGGCGTAAACGATAGGACGACCGAGCCACATCGCCAAGAAATAGTTGACTAATGCGCCTACTACGGCACCGGCAGTAGCTACCAGCACGATAAGCGTAACGTTCATGTCGCCACGGGTCACGGCGATGTAGGCAGCCGGGGGAACAACTACTTCAGAGGGGAACGGCAGAAACGAGCTTTCAATCACCATAAATAAGAATACCAACAGATATGAGGCATTGTTGTAGAAAAACTCAAGGAGATATTGGGCGGAGAACCAATCGCTGATTCCGCAGGTGATTAAAAGTTCGGTCATCTGAAAAATATATGGGGAATTGAGTGTATTCGAGATAAATAGTTGACAACGATTGGATTAAATCGATGTCAGGAAATAGCTAACAATGATTGGATTAAATCGATGTCAGGCGGAAGAATTCTTCGCGCAGAGCGGGGGAGTTTTCAAATACTCCGCTGTAGTGGGTGGTCACAGTGGAGGCGTTCTGCTTTTCAACGCCGCGCATCTGCATACAGAGGTGCGACGCTTGGCAGGTAGCTATTACGCCGAGGGGATGGAGTGCATCTTCAACAGCTTGACAAATTTCGGCGGTCAAACGCTCTTGGACCTGTAGCTTGCGCGCTACGGCATTGACCACTCTGGCTAATTTGCTTAAACCAACAATCTGTTTGCCGGGGATGTAACCTACCGATACCGAACCGAAGAAGGGGAGGATATGGTGCTCACACAACGAATAAAACTCGATGTTGCGCACGATAACCATCTGTGAGCCTTCGTGGGAGAAGAGCGCTTTGCGCATGATGTCAACGGGATTGCCGTTACGCAATCCTGAAGTTGAAAACCATAATGCTCTTGCAGCTCTCATCGGGGTTTTGAGTAACCCTTCGCGCGAAGGGTCGTCGCCAATGAGGCGTAGAATTGCTTCGTAGTGTGAAGCAATTTCAGATATGGTCTGGCGCTCGGCGTCGGTAGTTCCTGCGGGGAAATCGTCGGCCATTTCGTTGGTTATGTTAGTTTCCTCCTGATTCAATTTGAATGGTGGATTAAGTTGTTGAAGGGATGTTGAGAAAGTTGATGGGGATGAGATTAGCGGGCGTTGATGCGGTCGCGGACAACGCGAATCTCTTTTGCATAGGCGGGAAACGCCTTGCGGATGTCTGTTGCAGCTTTTTGGGCTTCAGCTTGTGTGCGGAAATCGCCTACACGCAGGCGCCAGTAGGGGGCAACATATCCCATGTAGGTAGCCATTGATGGGAATCGCGATCCTATGGCGCGTTCGCGCTGACGGGCTTCGCCTTTGGCTACACGTTGATTGTTATCGGCATACACTTGCACTCTATAACCGACTACTTTACCTTTCGACATCTGAACCGGAACTTCGCGTTCTTCAGATGTTTCATCATCAGCGCCATCGCCTGAGGTGGTGCCTAAATTGCGGAGACGTTCGGCTAATGCCTGTGGCTGCTCTACGATGATTGTAGAGCCTTCACGGTTGAAATTCTCCACGATATCGGCCATCGCTGTTGTTGCGATTGTCGATAGAGCCAAGATAATTGTAAGGTGACGTAAATAGCGGTTCATCGCGGTTGTTTTATTGGAGAAACGCAACTTTAGAGTTGTTAAAAGATCGGATATGCCGAGAAGGAAAAGAAGTATATTCGGGAGGAGGCTCTATTGACCTCCTCCCGATATACGATTATAAGTTTGTAAACCTTAGAAAGCGGTTACGATGCCCATGAATGACTCTGCGTCGAGAGCAGCGCCACCGATCAAACCACCGTCAACGTCGGGCTTGCTGAAAAGTTCTTTAGCGTTAGAGGGCTTGCAGCTACCACCGTAGAGGATAGAGCAGTTGTCAGCAACTTCGTTGCCATACTTAGCAGCGATGACGCCACGGATGTGGGCGTGCATTTCCTGAGCCTGG
>CAZKYD010000163.1:0-4015 GCA_964556875.1 uncultured Alistipes sp. | reverse complement strand
ACTAACAAGGAGTATATTTACTAACAACGAGTTGTAACTTTATTATAGTTGGCACGGAGGAGCTAAAGGGGCTGCATTGTCAATGCGTGCTGATGGGTTTACTTTACCAGCAGCTTGGTGGTGCGAGTGGCGGATGCGAGGATGTAGATGCCGGGGGTGAGCCCTTCGGTGGCGTTGGCGGAGGAGAGGGCGCGGCGGAGGAGATGGCCGGAGAGGTCGTAGATGCTGACCGGACCCTCGGCGGAGGGACGATCGGCAACTACGTTCGAGATACCGCTCTGGGCCGACTTGGAGAGGGTCCAGGCGTTAACTTGTTTTACGTCTACGGCACCGTCGGAGAAGACTTCAATTCCGTTGGCATCGGTGTCGGTGGGGAACACACGGATGGATGTTGCCCATCGGTCGTTGATAAAGATGTCAACTACTGAGTGGTCGATAAAGACGTTGAGCTTGAACTCGGAGCCTGCGGTTTGGAATTCCGGCAATGAGCAGCTGTAGACGCCGTTATATGAGTTTGTATCGTTTGCCCAGCGGTTGATACGAGAGAAATCGACGGTCAGCATCCCTGTAGAGGGGTTGTAGGTTATGGTTGCGTCGGCCGAGCCGTTCTTGAAAATCTTAAAGCCGAAGGGGTTGTTGCCTACGGTGAATACGCCTAACAGTTCGGCTTCGCGGCCGTTGACAGGGGATAATGATTCCGAGCCGTTCAATTCGAAGTTGTTGCGCTCATACGCTGTAGAGGAACGCATCTCTGCCAATCCGGAGTAAGGCTTCTGAACGAGTTCACCGTTGCTGTTCAGGCTCCATTCGCGGGGAAGCGAGTAGCAGTGGGCCCATCCTAATTCGTAGTTCTTTTCGCTGGAGAGCTTGTCGGGCACGATGCCGAGCATGATGGTCTTGCCGTCGTGCTGATAGATAGTTGGGGAGAGGAGGCCGTAGCCATCTTTTGAGATGAGTTCTACATTTTTGCCAACGGTAGAGGAGGGGGCAAAAGTGCCGTCAGAGTTGATTGTACCGGTCCAATAGAGGGTGTGCACACCGGTTGAGGTGTTGAGCGGGGTTGTGGTGAAAATCCATTTGCCGTCGCCCATGGGGGTGATGTTGGGCATTTCCCAGAAGGTGCCGTCGGCGGATGCACTTGTGCCGCTGAAGAAGGTGGTGCCGTCGTTGCTCCAAGTAGAGTTTGCACTGTTGTAGCGATGGAGGGTAGTGGTGCCGATGCCGTTCTTCGAGCTACCAACGATGATGTAAGCGTTGTCGCCATCGCGGAAGAAATACGGGTCGCGGAAATCATCTGAGAGTCCATCGGGACGACCATTGATAATCGGGTTGCCGGCAGACTTTGTCCAGTTGAGCAGACCGTCGTCGTCGGGGGTTGCCTGAGCGATAACAGCTTTAGCGTAATCTACAGCGGTGTAAATAATGTTGGGCTTGCCACCGGTCAGCACATCGTCGGTGAATACGCATCCACTCCAACAGCCCTTCATATCGTAGCTTTCGCCGGGAGCAAGGGCGATTTTCTCCTCTTGCCAGTCATAGAGGTTTTTGCTGGAGATGTGGCCCCAATGCAAGCGAGCCATGTAAGGACCATCGGCATTTTTCTGGAAGAAAACGTGGTAGCGCCCATCGGCATATACCATTCCATGGCTTTCGTTAGTCCAGGCCGTAGCCGGCATGCCGTGGAAGCGCGGACGCAGGAGCGCGTCGGCATAGCGTGATGAGGGGATAGAGAGGTCGGCAGGATGTTCGGCGGTCCAACTCTGGATAGTAGCTTGGTCAATGGCTTCGTCCCATACTTTGACTTCGTCAATTACACCATTAAAAGAGTTCAGAACAAAAGGTCCGTAGGAATTGTCAGTGGTGCTTCGACCGAGAATAAAGCTGCCACCTTCGAATTTTACAGAACCGGAGCAACGCGATGAACCGGCCACTTCTCCATTGTTGTAAACCGTAACCGAACGATTGTCGCAGTCGACAACTGCAACAACGTTGTTCCACTGATATGTAGGCAGGGGAGTGCTGACAGCAACTTCCAGCGCCCAACCACCAATGTAAGTCTTAAACGACCATTTACCATCAAAACCGATGAAAAATCCGAATCCTGTTTTCGCCGTTTCGTCTAAACAGCTGGCAATAGCGGTCTTCTCCGTAGTGTTCTGGTCGATCTGAATTATAGGATAAGTTTCGATCGCAGTCCAGATAGAGAAGGTCATTTTGGTAGTTCCGTCGGGGATAATGTTTCCGAGCGAGGCGTCGACGAAAGTAGAGTAACCGTCGAAGCGCAGCGCTTGGCCTGATGCTCCGGCAACATTTTCAGGCGCGAAATTACCTTGAACATCGAAGCTGTTACCGCTAACGGCTTCCTTGATTTGCCCGTTGGTGAGATCCATCGGGAAGTGGGCCACCAGCCCGGCATTAGCTTGCAGAGCGAAAAATGCTGCCGAGGCGATAATCGGGAGTATCAGATTTTTCATGTTAGTTTCTTGATAGGTTAGCTGAATAAGCCGCTAAACCTCTATTAGATTTAGCGGCTTATATGGATGGTCGTGTTATTTCAGATAGTTGAGGATATTAAGAGTGAGCCTTTCAATATTGCTCTGATAGGGATTTGTTCCGGAATTTTGGTTCCATTCGTAGGCTGAGAAGCCGTTGGCGATGCATTGGCCATGGTCGGAAGTTGCATAGAACTCAACCAAACCGGCTACACAGTGGTCGCGAACGTGGCCCCAAGTAGCGAGTACGAGGCAGTTGTTAGTAACTTCGAAGTTCTTGATAACGTCACACTGCGAGCCTTTTCCGTAGATGTTGCAGTCCCACATGCAGTTATGGTCTTCACGTTGGCCGGGGCCGATAAGCGGCAGGCAGTTGTAGCCGTACCCGTTGGGGTCTTCCATTGTCAGGCCATCGTAAACAGCGTGAGAGGTGCGGTCATAGAAACCTTGGTCAGAGCCGTCGCGGAAGTCCCAACCCAGATAGGGGTTGATACACCACACGTCGTCGCCCCAGCCTCCATCGCCGTTGCCCCAGAGAGTGGGGTTCTGCGATTCGGGCACCATTCCGAGGGGAACGGTAAGCTGAGTAGCCATGTCGGAGAGGTAGAGCGAACCGCCGTTCTTTGAATATTCGCGAAGGGCAGCGATAGTAGCATCGTTAGAGAGCTCAGAGGGGAGGTTTGTCCAGCCGAATTCTTCGCCAACGCGGTCAACGTCAATCCAGATTACAGAGTAGATATCGGGGTCGAGTGAAGAGATCTGAGAAGGAGTAATAAATTCGGCATTTTCCTGACGAGAGAACCATTCGGCAGCAGCGCGTTCATCGTCGTCGGGGAGTTGAGAGGCTGAATCGGCAAGGAGCAGGAATGCCATCTTAGAGGCAACGTAAGGAACGGTTGTTGTAATGGAAACACCTTCCGAAACATAACCACCGGCATATTCCAACTTTACGGTGTAGAGTAGTTCGGTGTCCATAGCCTGCCCTTTGAGGGTGTAGGAGGTTGTGTTGGCGGGGAGCACAACGGGGGTGCCGTTGTTAACGCTGACGCGTACACCGGTGATGTCGGCGCCCTGGGGGAGAGTCCAGTTGAGGGTTACCGAACGACCGGCAACGTCGGCCGTCAGATTTGAAGCGGTTGCCATAGCAGGCACTTCATCGTAGCCTGTCGGTTCGAAATCGGAGCAGGCGGTAAGGCCGGCAACTGCGATAGCGACAGAGGCGAATAATGATATAGAGAGTTTTTTCATCGGTTTTAATTTAATCAGATTTACAATTGAATTCAATTGGTTAACCTAAATCGTGAGGATTAGTTGTAGAGGTCACCTGCGTTGTCGGCCTGAGCAACAGGTACGGGGAGGTAGACTTCGTCTTCGGTGAGGTTAGCACCCTGATAGTAGGAGTGAACCTTCGATTCGGATGCATAGTAGTTGTTCATCGTTTCAACTACTTCGCCCCAACGAACGAGGTCGAACCAACGGAGACCTTCCATGGCGAGCTCAATACGGCGTTCCATGCGGACAGC
>CAZKYD010000162.1:2714-4060 GCA_964556875.1 uncultured Alistipes sp. | reverse complement strand
GCGGTGCAACCCTGACCAAGCTCCTCGGCACCTCTGCATGGTATGCTCCCGGTGCAGCAGCAGCTCAGATGGTAGCAGCCGTTCTCGGCGACCAGAAGCGTCTGATCTCTTGCTCTTGCTTGCTCGAAGGCGAATACGGCGAAAGCGACCTCTGCATCGGCGTTCCCGCTATCATCGGCCGCAACGGTATCGAAAAGATCGTTGAATTCGACCTCAACGACGAAGAAAAAGCACTGTTCGCTGCCAGCGCTAAGGCTGTTCACACAACCAACGCTGCCCTCGCAGGCGCTATCTAATCTTCATCGATAGATAAAACAACCCGCATAAAGAGCGGGCGCAATGAACATTCCATCGCGCCCGCTCCTTTATTTTATTACAGATCTCCCGCCGGGGAGCTCCTCGGCTGAAGATTCTGGCAAATCGCTACTATAGAATCGCTAACATAGAATTGCTACTGTTGAATCGCTATTCTAAGATATCAGCCGGATTGATCGTAGCTGAAATATGATTATCTCGAACGTCAATCATCTCGATTTGCAACGTCTGCTGCTTCTCCTTCAGCCCCTCAAGGCCATCGCGCAGCAACGATTCCTTCTTGACCCCCTGACGCAATATCGCAATCATATTTTCACGATTTACTTTGCGCTCCGTCTCAGTAGCCTTCGACAAATCCAAATTCGGATTCACCTTAAAGGTAATTACAACCCCATCATCGGTAATCTCCGATTTCATCTCCGTAAATAGGCCGCTCTCCAAAAGCTCCTTGCGGAAATCGTCCGAATTATAATATTCATTGAAGGCCTCAATCTTCTTATCGGCATCGGCCGACGAGCAAGACGTTAGCAACGAAAGCGACAGCGGAGAAACCATCAATAGCAACAGAAACAGATATTTCTTCATCGTTATTCCTAATTTTGATATAATCGTTATTCCTAATTTATATATAAGGAGAAAATCGCAGGCGATTCAGCCCCATATTATCCTCGCAAAATTACGAATTTTTCATTAGCCAACGGTTAAACCTTTCTACTAATTTTTCATCTATACATAATAAACTCACTATCATTTAACAACAAAACTCCGGAAAAGACCATGTCAAGATTCATGCATACTTTTAGCACATTCATTGTGGCCCTTTCTATGGTCACCCTCCCCTTGACTGCCTCTGCCGACCGTCCCGGGGGTGCACAGCATCAAGCCGGCCAATCTCATCGCAGCGGTGGCAGTAACAGCCATAGCGGCGGTGGCGCTACAATGTCGCGCCCAAGCACAGTAGGCCGTAGCGGTAACGCCGCGGTTTCTCGCCCTGCTACCAACACCGTTAGTCGAAACAACAATATGGCAAC
>CAZKYD010000162.1:0-2614 GCA_964556875.1 uncultured Alistipes sp. | reverse complement strand
CGCCCGGGGAATGTTGGGAATCAAGGTCGTCCCAGCGGCATGGGTAACCAGGGCCGTCCAGGTGGATATTCACGTCCCCCCTATCACCGCCCCTACAGCTACCAGCACCATGTGCCCTTCTTCGGCCACTTTACCCGCCCCGTGCCCCCTCCATCATGGCGAGCACCCCTCCACGGCGGTCCGCTCTTCGGCACAATCCTCGGTATAGCCCTCGGCACCACCATCGACCTCACTCTTGACGCCCTCCTAAATCAAGGCTACTCGATTAGCAGCTACGGCGACGACGTTGTTTACCTCTCAAACGTTCGACAAATGAACTACCTCTGGCCCGATGCAGCCATGTACTACAACAACGGCCAGCTCTACGGTTCATCGTTCACCTACGCCACAAGTTTCAACGACATGTCGCGCTACAACGCCCTCTACAACACCTTCTGCCGCCAGTATGGCAACCCCGCCAGCTACTCCAACAGCGCAGGCGTCATCTCGGCAAGTTGGTTCGGGACAGGCAACCGCTACGTAACCCTTGAATATAACGCCAACTACAACGGTTACTATACCACCCTAAACTTCGGTATGTAATCCCTATCACAAATACATCGGAATTTCGGAGCCCCACTCCGAAATTCCTTTCTTTTTTATCCCCCACCCACAATGGCCGATAACTATCTCGAAAAGAAAATGGAGGAGCACCGCTCCGGAGCCCGACCCTCATATCGCCCGAAACTTACACCTCGCGGACGCAAACCCGGCGAACTGCTCATCGAATTTCAGCCATGCCCGGTCTACATCCACGACGCATCTACGCCACTTATGCGCAAACTTGTAGCCGAATTGGCAGCAGTAGGCTTCAACGTTGAATTCCGCTACCCCGACATCCACGAAGGCGCCTCGTTCGCCAAAACCGCCGGCGCTAAATTCCTTCCCCCTAACCTACCGGCCTCTCTCAACGCCATCCAAATCAACGCTACAGACGGCTCTATCGCCATTTGGCGCGAACGAAGCGGCATAACCGTAGCTCATACAGGCCTCGCCAACGCCGACGAAACCGCCATAAAATCCGTTGTTTGGAGTGCAACTCTTCTTGCCAATTTCAACGATTTTGACGATAAGATGTTGCGAAACATCAAAATTCAGGGCTATTCTTTGTAAAAAAGTTGTTGCAGTTTCAAAAAAAAAACATAACTTTGCGAATGGAGTAGCCCTCGCATAGGCTTACGTCGAAGGCTTCCCCCATGCAAAACAACAAACCTAAAACCGAAAGCTTACAAATTATGCCTAAAATTCACGGAGCTGTAACGATCGAGAAAGAACGTTGCAAAGGGTGCAACCTATGTGTTGTAGCTTGCCCTTGCAAGGTGCTTTCGCTTCAACCCAAAGAGGTTAACGATCGAGGTTATCATTTTGCCTATCCCGTTAACGAGGAAGCCTGCATCGGCTGCGCCGCCTGCGCGACAGTTTGCCCTGATGCCTGCATCGAGGTTTACCGTGTGGTAGTCAAGTAGTTTTAATTTTTCAGTCATTACCCAGATGAAAGATAACGTAAAACTCATGAAGGGCAACGAAGCTATCGCGATGGCAGCTATCCGCTACGGTTGCGATGGTTATTTCGGCTACCCTATCACCCCCCAAAGTGAAGTCCTCGAAACTCTTGAAGCTCAAATGCCATGGGAAACAACCGGTATGGTAGTGCTCCAAGCTGAAAGCGAAGTGGCTTCTATTAACATGGTATATGGCGGCGCCGCTACCGGTAAAGCCGTTATGACATCATCTTCCTCCCCCGGCATCTCCCTGATGCAGGAAGGTATCAGCTATTTAGCAGCCTCTGAGCTGCCCGCCTTGATCGTCAACGTAATGCGTGGCGGCCCCGGACTCGGAACCATCCACCCCTCCCAGGCCGACTACTTCCAAGCAACCAAGGGTGGCGGCCACGGCGACTACCATCTCATCATCCTCGCCCCCTCTACCGTTCAGGAGATGGCCGACTTTGTAGGCCTCGGCTTCGACCTCGCCTTCAAATATCGCACCCCCTCAATGATTCTCGCCGACGGCGTTGTTGGCCAGATGATGGAAAAAGTTGTGCTCCCCGAGCAGCGCCCGCGCCGCACCGACGAGCAGATCCGTCAGCAATGCCCCTGGGCCGTTACCGGTAAAGACAACGGCCGCACCAAGCGCAACATCGTCACCTCGCTGGAACTCGACTCCGCCGTTATGGAGAAAAACAACGAACGATTCCAGCGCACCTACCGCGAAATCGAGAAAAACGAAGTTCGCTACGAAGCTAAATATATCGACGACGCCGAATACCTAATCGTAGCCTTCGGCTCTATCGCCCGTATCTGCTGCAAAGCCATCGAAGACGCTCGCAAGCAAGGCATCAAAGTAGGCATCATCCGCCCCATCACTCTTTGGCCCTTCTGCTACGACGCTATCCGCCAGGCCGCCAAGAACGTCAAAGGCATCCTCTGCGTTGAAATCAACGCCGGCCAGATGATCGAAGACGTACGCCTCGCCGTTAGCGACTCCGTCCCCGTAACCCATTTCGGCCGCATGGGCGGCATCGTTCCCAACCCCAACGAAGTGCTCGATGCCCTTCACCGCGACTTTATCGACA
>CAZKYD010000161.1:0-4225 GCA_964556875.1 uncultured Alistipes sp. | reverse complement strand
CTCAAGCAGGTTGAATTTGGCAACGGTGTTTACCACCACTATTCAATGGACAAGTTTACCCCCGAATTCTCGGAGGCATGGTTCAACGAGAACGTTGTTGCATTGCAAAAGGCCAACTTGCTACCGGTTAATGCTGACCGGTTGGCCGTGCTCAACAAACTGATTTTTGACCCCACATTCCTGCCCAAGCGAGTAAATCAGGCAGCAGGGGAGGACCTTATTCAGACGTCAGCTTGCAACCTTTACGACAATATTTCGCAGCCTGAAGTTGAAGCTTACTATGCAGCCCTAAAGGATTCAACCGACCTGACCCCCATCTCCTACGGCCTCAACTCCCGACTGATTAAGGACGCAAACGGCAACATCAAGGAGGAAGTCTACAAACTGGGCGGCTACTACAGCAATGCTATCGCTGCCATCATCGAGAACCTCAACAAGGCTCGCAACTATGCCGAATCCGACAAGCAGTTGGCGGTTATCGACGAACTCATCAAGTTCTACACAACAGGCGATCTGAAACTCTTCGATAGCTACTCAATCCTCTGGACCGAAGACACCGACTCTCGCGTTGACTTCATCAACGGCTTCATAGAAAGCTATGGCGACCCTCTCGGCATGACAGGCTCATGGGAATCAATCGTTAACTTCCGCGACGAAGAAGCATCGTCACGCACAAAGACCCTTGCTGCAAACGCACAATGGTTCGAAAACAACTCTCCCGTTGACCCCCGATTCCGCAAGGCTGAAGTAAAAGGTGTAAGTGCAAAGGTTATCAATGCTGCAATTCTTGCCGGCGACTCCTATCCCTCAACACCTATCGGAATCAACCTGCCGAATGCCAACTGGATTCGAGCTCAGCACGGCTCTAAATCTGTAACCATCGAGAATATCACTCGTGCCTACGATGATGCATCTCACGGCAACGGCTTCAACGAAGAATTCGTAATCGATGAGCCTACTCGCAAATTGCTCGATGATTATCTGTTCATTACCGACAACCTCCACACCGACCTGCACGAATGTCTCGGTCACGCTTCCGGCCAATTACTGCCCGGCGTTGATCCCGATGCACTCAAGGCCCACGGTTCTACATTGGAGGAAACCCGTGCCGACCTCTTTGCGCTCTATTATCTTGCAGATCCCAAACTCGTAGAACTCGGACTGCTCGACAATCCCGAAGCCTACAAAGCCGAGTACTACAAATATATGCTCAACGGCCTGATGACCCAGCTGATGCGAATCGAACCCGGCAAGGATATCGAGGAAGCACACATGCGCAACCGCAAACTGATTGCAGAATGGGTACTCGAACATGGCGCCAAGGACAACGTTGTTGAGTACGTAAAGAAAGATGGCAAAACCTTCATTCAAATTAACGACTACCAAAAACTCCGCACATTGTTCGGTCAACTTCTGGGCGAAATCCAGCGCATCAAGAGCGAAGGCGACTATGCAGCCGGCGAAGCACTCGTTGAAAAATATGCCGTAAAAGTTGACCAGAAACTCCATCAAGAGGTTCTCGATCGCTATGCAACCCTCGACATCGCACCGTATAAAGGATTCGTTAACCCCGTATACGTAGCCGTTGACGCTCAGGGCAATCCCACCACCGACGAAAACAGCATCTCCGACATCAAAGTTACCTATGTAGAAGACTACATTCCCCAGATGCTCCGTTATTCTCGCGACTACTCACCCCTAACGAAGTAATTATGCTAACCTACAATACTCAACGCAAACACTTGCCGCTCCCCGAATATGGGCGCAACCTCCAGAAGATGGTTGACCATTGCCTGACAATCGAGGACCGCGAGCAACGCAATGTTTGTGCTCAATCAATCATCCGGACTATGGAGCAACTCTTTCCGGAATTAAAACAACCGGAAAACGCCCACAAAGTTTGGGACCACCTGGCAATCATGTCAGACTTCAAGCTCGACATCGACTACCCCGAAGGGGTTGTCAAGCCCGATGATTTGAACACCGAACCGGAGAAAGTGCCTTACGACCAATCGCGTATTCAGCAACGCCACTACGGTAAAATCATCGAACAGATGATTACCAAAGCGGCAGCCATGGAGCCCGGCGAAGAGCGCGAAGCAATCATCATGCTGATTGCCAACCACATGAAGAAGCAAATGCTGGCCCTGAATCCGGATGGGGTAGATGATCGCAAGATCTTTGCTGACCTGGCCATGTACTCCCATGGCGAAATTCGCCTCGACCCGGAGACCCATCGCCTGCATGAATTCCAGGAGATGCCCAAGCCCCAAACCGGCAAGAAAAAGAAGAAAAAGAAATAATGATAAAATTAGCAAGCCTACAGCCCGTCGGTAAATTTCTGAAGCCCCACGGCGTAAATGGTGAAATTACCGTTTTGCGCGACTTTGAAGAACTGGATTTTTCAGAGTTCAGCTGTCTCGTTGTTGATATTGACGGTATCTTTGTTCCCTTCTTTATGAACTCTGTAAGGTCTAAAGGAGCCGACACCGACCTGATACTGATTGACGGTATCAACAACGAAATCCAGGCCGCATCGCTATCTAACAAGACGGTTTACGTACTGAAATCCGAACTTGCCAACGAGAACGATGAGCAGGATGCCGATGGCTTTTACGCCGAAGATTTCATCGGCTATAGCGTTAACATCGAAGGCCATGGCAAACTTGGAGAAATTACGGGCATCGAAGATTCAACGGCCAACTATCTGTTTATGGTTGCGACCGCCGACGGCAACAGCTTGTTAATCCCGGTGGCCGACGAGTTTATCATTGATATTGACACCGAATCAAAGACACTCGTAATGGAGCTACCTGACGGACTGCTTGATATGCAAAATTACTCTTGAAAAACTAATTGAACTATGGAATTTGACGAAAATAAGGCAGTAGAATTTATTAATGCACGTCTGCGTGAAGCCGGTAGGAATGCCTATCCCGACGACGAAGTCCTCAATGTTGTTGACATGATTTGGGATTTCTATGAAGAAAACGGGCTGCTCGACATTGATGCAGATGACGACTCCGACGACGATATCGAACCCGATATGATTGACTACGTAACCCGTATGCTCAAGAAGGACAAGGGAGCATCCATTGATGTCAACGATGTACCCTTGATGGTTCGTGCCGAAGTCGATTACGAAGATTCTGTCCTTTAAAGCCAGTGCTGATGAATACTCTCCATAAAATCTGCAAAAGAGTTGCGCTCTCGCTGCTACTGGGATGTGGGGCGGTAGGCTTCATGCCCCTTGCAGCACAAACAACCACTGTTGCAACGGACACCATCGCAGACACCGCCTCCGACGAAATGACAATGGAGCAAGCATTAGCCGAACCGGAAGTTCCGGCAAAGCTCAACACCTTCATCAAGTCATACATGAAACGTGAGGCCCTTGCCTTACAGAAGGCCGGCTATAAGGTTGAAACAATGAGAAAAGGGGAGATTGTTATAGCTACAATCCCTACCGACAAACTGTTTGCCCCAAACGATACGGTTTTGATGAAATCTGCAGAGTCATTGCTTAAGCCGTTCTTGCCATACTTTAAAGTGCCGAACAAGTTTAAAGTGATTTTAGCCGTTCATACGGATGACACCGGTTCGGAGGATTATCTGAACGCTCTCTGCGAGAAACGAATCATAGCACTATATGATTATTTCGATACTCACGCCTCCAACACAGACTCGCTCATCGGCTATCCGATAGCAGCCAACGAACCGCTCAACGAGAACAACTCCAGGAGTAACCGCGCTGAGAATCGTCGCTTGGAAATCTTCATTGTTCCGTCAACCGTTCTCATCGAAGACTCCAAACCCTCAAAATAAGTCACAACCACAACACCTACCGATGGGCGCGAGCAACAGTTCGCGCCCATCAGCATATTCGCTACTGTCGTCTCCAACGTTGATAGATATCAACTATGCGCTGACGTTCTGCTGCTGTAACCATCGTTATTCCAAGTTGAACGCCAATCACATTCTCAAATGAATATTGGTGAACCTCGCCATCCTTAATGATTGCAATCGTCTTAGGCTTACCTTTCATAGCGTTATTCACACTAGACAAACTGCTATCACCCAGCATATTCCAATCGCAGAACTCAACTAAATAATATTGACCATTCAAGCCTTGCTCTGTCGCCGGAGTCCCATCTATAGTTGTCATCGTAAAAAGTTTATCGCTCATAAACTCATCAAAAGAAGCCCTATATTTTTGCTCTCCTGC
>CAZKYD010000160.1:0-4232 GCA_964556875.1 uncultured Alistipes sp. | reverse complement strand
CCTCATACCCCTTTTCTTGCAGACGTTTTACATAAGGCAGATGGAAGTTCTTATGAAAACTGTCGAGATTTGCGACAAATAATGCTCGTTTCATCCTATACGGTCATATGGGCTTTTGAAATACGGGCAATGGATTCCTCATAGCTAACCACCCTGTATTTCCCATCGAAATGATTCGACATATCCTGGTCATAAGCAATGCTGCCAAAAGCCTTATGAATGAATCCTAACTTCTCGAAACGAGATAGAAAGCGTAGGGCCGGATTGAAAATTTTAGTTAGATGCATTCGATTGCCAACACTTTCAGCAATATCTTTCACGATTTTACTCGTCTGAATGTAGACCTCCTGCTGAGGGAAATAAATACCGCCTTGATTATGCTCGATTACCAGCTTAACGAGTTCGCATAAATTATCGACATAGACCATGCTTTGCCGATTCTTTATGTTAGGGAATATCGGCATTTTTTTTGCGAAGTTGACAAGCCTTGGAAAGTTGTCGCGTGCGAATTCGCTGTAGATAAGAGGCGGTCGCATAATTGCAATTTGGAAGGTAGAATCGGCTAATTTTTGTAGGCCACGTTCTGCCATCATTTTGCTTTTTCCGTAGATAGTAGGTTCTGATGGGACGGTAGCGGGCGTGATGAGTTTGTCTTGTCCGAGTCCACTCATGTCGCCATAAACGATTTGGCTACTCATCTGTACAAAGATCTTTACCCCCTCTGTTTTTGCCTTAGTAGCAACATCGATAGGAAGTTGGCCGTTAACCGCATAATATTGTTTCTCTGAGCCTTTGCGTGCACTGGCATGAGCCAATCCCGACACATTGAACACAGCATCAAATCCGTGAAAATCCGCGTAGGCCCATTTGCCGTCTCTGCTATCAACAGCTTCAAGTTCCCAATCGGGATAATTGCGGTTGATATATTCCGTAAATTTGCCGCCGATGTAACCACCAACGCCAATCAGCATTACTCTTTTCATCCTTTCTTGGGGCCTATTTGAAATTATCGAAGTTCTTGATTACTTCATCCCAAGGACCACAGTCTTCTTTGTCGTAGATATAGACGCATTTAGCATCTTTGAAGTCGCGGAGCCATTCAGCCAGTGAACACATACCACCTTCAACTCGCTTGCCATAGTCAATTACTTCGCTCATTGAGGTAAAAGGTTCAAACTCCTTTCGGTCAGACGGATCGATGTGCCCATTCAGCATCCCCTTTATCCAAAGATAATCGAGAGGCATTCCGGCAAATTTGCAAGTAGGATTCCAAGCTGAAGCTCGGAAATTCGTTTCCATGAAATAGATAGTGCCGTCTTTGTCGATTAAGAACTC
Source organism: uncultured Alistipes sp. (assembly GCA_964556875.1). Lineage (GTDB taxonomy): Bacteria > Bacteroidota > Bacteroidia > Bacteroidales > Muribaculaceae > UBA7173. The sequence goes on along the minus strand of CAZKYD010000160.1, from coordinate 2,897 downwards.
AACTTCAAAGATTCCTTCAAAACCGATTTCTTCGAACATCGCTTGCAGTTGGCGCTCCATATCCTTATCGGTAAACATGCATACGTCGTGATACGGGCTGTAGTATCCTTGAATAAGGTATTTCCATTTCATCTGGGTTATGATTTGCATCTCTTTCCCGTGGTTAATGGTATAACCTTCCAGGGCCATTTCATTTTGTTTGTCAACGAAATGCTGAATCATGATCAGTGGGCTGGTGATTTTCCGGATAGCGTCCTTCAGTTCTGCTTCATCTTGGCAGATGAATACATCGCCCTTCCAGCTACCTGAATTAGGCGAAATGTCCTTGGTGATAATCGGATACCACAAACCTTCGGGCAGCGGATCTTCTTTACCGATTACATAGCTGTCGAGAACCTTGAACCCATGTTTTTTTGCAAGTTGTTGGATGTTATATTTATCCATAAACTCATTGATTCGTCCATTGCAACCTGCATTATACGAGATAAACATCTCTTTCCACTCATCGTAATGCAAGTCGAAGAACCCAACCGACTTATCGTCAGAAAACACGATGAACGGTTTTTTGCCGGTTGAGGAAGCGATGTTGCCATATTGCTCAATTAGCAATTTATAACCGTCCTCTACCGAATCAACTCTATGCAGTTTAGAGATGTATTTACTCTTGGTTGCCACTTCATAGCGTCGTTTTACAGAGATATAAACCGGATTAATACCGTTCTCGCCAAGTGCGCGAATCATATTAAGCGGATTGTAATGCTCTAATGCAAATACAATGCATAAGTGACCGTTGTATTGGTTATTCATTACGTTTTTGTTTAATAATCAGTTTCAGATTGCTTCTGAACAAATTCAAAGTCAGGGGGCAGGTATGATGGTGAATTCTGCGTATAAGGCATCATGGTCTGATAACCCGTTAGCATTGATCTTTTCTATATGAGTTAGTTTTAGGTATTTTCGATTATAGAACAGATAATCAATTCTGTAGGGCGCAGGCCGATGGATTGTTGCTCCATAACCGAATCCTCCCACCCACCAGGCATCGGATAAGCCTTTAGATCGCAGTACGTTAAGTCCTTTTGATCCATATATGTCATTCAAGTCGCCCATAACCAGCGCATTGTGGTTGCTTGACATGCTGTCGCTAACCAACTCTAGCTCCTGTTTGCGAAGGTTAGACGCATTATTAATATTTACCACATAATCGGTCAGCGATGTAATATCCGTTATTCCATTCGGATGAAGACTGCGCTTAACGCCGTAGTTGTTGCTGGATAGATGGCATCCAAATAAATCTATCGTTTTATCCTTGATTAGGATACTACTTTTCACCACTACCGCGAGCGTATCAATGTCACGTCCAATCCATTGACGCTGGCCTAATGGATATTTGCTGTAGAAGTAATGGTTTTCGTTACAAACTCGGTGTGAGGTATAAGGATATGTGGTAATCAGTTGTTGGTTAATAGAATCGCAGCAGGCATAGAAATCTTCGGCTAGATAAATCAAGTCCGGGTCATATTCCTTAATTGTCTCAAGAATCCGTGAGATTTTAACCGGATCATATTCCAAACCGTCGATATTCCAGGATAGTACGCTAAGACGTTCGCTATCTGATGATTTGCTGTTGGTTGAAGGCGTTGGAATAGCAAAGATATGCCCATACAGATTAATAGCGAGAAGCAAAATTACAGCGATAGCTATATAGATTGTTCGGCATCGCTTGATAATTAGAATAATGAGGATGACGATATCTACTACCGCAATCCAGGGTAATAACAGTATGCACATCCAAATCTACGCCTATCCTCTCTTCCGAGCAATTATTTACCGCTAAATACTATTGATTTAAGATATTCCAGCTCTTCTATGCCATACCGTTGGTCGATGGTAATTGGAATTACATAACGGGCAATCCAATATTCAAATGAATCTTTGGGCTGTTCATCGCAGATATAGCTCCACCAGTGGCCCTGGAAATGCTTTGCTTTCTGAAGTCGATCAAGTAAAGTGTCATCTTCCACGAGCAGCGGATAAACCATTGGAATTGTTTCGCTATCGTAGAAGCGCGTTGGCTCTATTAGGTTTATATCCTTGAATAGCGAGTGAGCAATCTCGAAGTTATCTCGGCGTTTCTGGCGGATCAACTCGTAGTCAGTGCCGTCCAGGATATAGCGTGTCAACTTCGACATCTTCATTGCATCTTCCGAGTCGATACGCTGCTCGTTGAGATGTCTCATCTGATAGCCTTTGCCTTCGCATCCATACTCTATTCTCGAAAATAGAAACGTAGCCGTATCGCTCGAGTAGCATTGTGGGTAGGCATCAGTGGCGGTAGCGGCATTCTTGCCGATTACGTAAGCGCCGTCGGGCACACCAACAAATTTACGGCAGGAATAAACGTTTAAGGCATTCGGCAACGGCTTGCAGAAGAACGCCTGGCAGTTATCAATGATCGGATGGCGGTAGCCCAGGCTCAGGATGCGCATGCGTTCGCTCGACATAATGCCGAAGTAGTTAACCAGCAGAACGGCATCATCGTCGTTGGCGAACAAATCTATTGGATTAAAGTCTCGGTCGATATGGTAATAGCAAATCGCAACATTCTTCTTGGTAAGGAATTCTCGGATAGAGTCGCACTGGTAGTATGGAATCCATATACGCTTGGCTCCGCTGACCTTAAAGGTGTGCCAGATAGCGGCCCGGCCGGTATTCAAGCGAGCGATATCCGTTGACTGATTGTAATATTCCAGCCCATGGGGTAGTTGTAGTTCAATAAAACTGCCTATTTCCATTGAAAAATTTCTCTTATGATTTAGAATGTAATGGCAATCAGATCTGATCCATATCGTGGTCAGCGAAGGTTAGGTAAGCATTGTTGAATTTGGCATCTAAGG
>CAZKYD010000159.1:0-4238 GCA_964556875.1 uncultured Alistipes sp. | reverse complement strand
TGCAGAAGTACAATGAACTTCAGGATATCATCGCCATCCTTGGTGTTGACGAACTTTCCGACGAAGATAAGCTGGTAGTATCGCGTGCACGTCGTGCTCAGCGATTCCTCTCGCAGCCCTTCCACGTAGCCGAACAGTTTACCGGTCTGCCCGGTGTAATGGTTCCCCTGAGCGAAACTATCCGTGGTTTCAAGATGATTCTTTCAGGCGAAATGGACCAGTATCCCGAACAGGCATTCCTGAACGTCGGTACGATCGATGAAGCTATCGAAAAGGGTAAGAAACTCTTGGCGGAAGTGAAGTAACGCTTAGATTGGAATAACTCAGGTTAGGATAAACTAAGAAAATAAAGAAGTTATGGTTCTCAAGATAATTTCAGCAGAAAAAGTAGTCTTTGAAGGGGAGACCTCGCTGGTCACTCTTCCGGGCGAAATGGGGCAGTTCACTGTCCTACCGCGCCACGCATCATTGGTGTCGACGCTCGTAAAAGGTAAAATTAAGTATGCCGAAGATTCAGGGCGCCATGAATTAGATATCGAAGGCGGAATTGTTGACATCGACAACGATGTCATCTCCGTCTGCATTTATTGATTGTAACAACGCTTCCGGAAATGAAGAAGATACTGTTGATATTTGCTCTTTTGACAGGATGGTTTACAGCCGCTGTCGCACAGGAGAAATCTCAGGAAGAGACGTTCGATATCAAAGAGACGATATTCGAGCATCTCGGCGACGGTTACGGCTGGGAAGTTCCGTTCAATCATCATCATCGTATTCCTCTGCCTGTAATCGTTTACGGCGAGAGCGGACTCCACGTGTTCTCCTCCTCGCGCGTGACCGGCGGCGACGAATATGTTGATGGCGACGTTACGTTTAAGATTGCTACCGAAGGCGACTATAAAGGAAAAGTAGTAGAAGTTATCAATGGCGTTGAATATAAGCCATGGGATTTCTCGATTACAAAGAATGTCTGCGCAGTGTTTATCGCCTGCCTGATAGTAATGCTGCTGCTCCTCCGCTTAGCCGCATGGCATCGCAAGAATCCCTTCAAGGCTCCCCGCAAGGTAAGAGGCGCGATGGAAATGCTTGTCGATTTCATCTATTCGGGTGTTATAAAGCCTACACTTAAGGAGAATTCAGCGCGCTTCGCGCCATATCTTCTTACGGCTTTCTTCTTCATCTTCTTCATGAACCTGTTGGGATTGATCGTAGTGTTCCCCGGCGGTGCTAACGTAACAGGCAACCTTGCCGTTACGATGGTGTTAGCCCTGATGACCTTCTTCATGACCAACCTGTTCGGAACGAAGGTCTACTGGAAAGAAATCTTCTGGCCGGATGTGCCCATCTGGTTGAAGTGTCCGCTCCCCATTATGCAGCTTATTGAAGTGTTCGGCATCTTCACCAAGCCTGCGGCGCTGACAGTCCGTCTGTTTGCCAACATGATGGGTGGCCACATGATTGTCTTGATCCTTACGCTGCTGATTTTCATCTTTGCAAGTATGGGAGTCGCCGTAGCCTCCGGAACAGCAGTCATCTCTATTGCGTTCTCCGTGTTCATGTTGCTGATCGACTGTCTGGTCAGCTTCATCCAAGCATACGTGTTCACAATGCTTTCAACCATCTTCATTTCGTTGGCCCAGGCCAAACATGAAGGACACGAAGAATAACTCAACAACGAATTAATAATAAAAAACTCATAAACTCTAATCCAAAAACTCTTCGCTATGTTAGCAATGATTTTAGCAGCAGTTGAGGCCCTTCTTGGCCTTGGTGCATCTGTAGGCGCCGGTATCGCAGCTATCGCAGCCGGTATCGGTATTGGTAAGATTGGTGCTTCTGCAATGGAAGCAATCGCTCGCCAGCCGGAAGCTGCCGGTGACATCCGTTCAAACATGATTGTAATCGCCGCCCTTATCGAAGGTGTGGCCCTGTTTGCGGTAATTGTCTGCATCCTCGCCCTGTTCGTATAATCCTTGCTGGCTCGCGGAGATAGCCCTCGTAGGCTGTCTCCGCCCGACCAGAACTCTCAATTCTCCGGGGGCAAAACATGGCTCCGGAACGAAACAATGCTTAACCCTTAAAAATGAGGTTATTTAACTATGGAACTATTCAAAGTTGACTTCGGCTTGACCATCTGGATGTTTGTGGCCTTCGCCATACTGTTTGTCATCCTATGGAAGTTTGCTTGGCCCTTTATTCTGAAGAGCCTTGACGAACGTGCTGACCTTATAGATAAGGGTGTCGAGTATGCCCAAAACGCCAAGGAGCAGCTTGACAACGCTCAGCTTGAGGCTGACCGCCAGATTCAACAAGCCCATCGCAAAGAAGCCGAAATAATCGCGGAAGCTAATCGTATGAAGACGCAGATTATTGAGGACGCTCGCGAAGAAGCGAAAGTAGAAGCCCAGAAAGAAAAGGACGCTGCAAAGCTTTCTATCGAGCAAAGCCGTCGCGAAGCTGAACAGAATCTGCGCGACCAGGTTAGCCAGATTGCCCTCGATATTGCCGGAAAGGTAACTCGCGGACAACTTGCCGACAACGCCGCACAGAAGAAGCTTGTCAATACCTACCTTGACGAAATTGAAAGTCAAAACTGACAACTGAGGACCCCCATTGTAATCATCTATCGCAATGAATGAAGGTTTAATTCCCAAACGTTATGCAAAGGCTCTTTACAAGTATGCTTGTGAAAAGGGAGCCGACCTGGGGCTTTACCGTCTCATGGGCAACCTCGGCAAAAGTTTTGCCGATCATCCGGCCCTTGACTCAACTATCGCTAACCCCTTCGTGGCAGACGATGAGAAAATCACTCTGCTCCTTACCGCCGCGCAAGCTGCCGACGGTAAACCTGGCGCCGCTGACTCAAAAACAGCCGACGCCTATAATGATTTTCTGAAACTGCTTCAGCAGAACAATCGTCTACAGATGGCAGGTAGCATAGCCCGGGCCTACTGCGAAATTTATCGCAAAGAGAACCGGATTTTCAGAGTCAGGATCGTTTCCGCTCAGCCCTTGGCCGACGCAGAAAGTAGCCGACTCGTTGCTCTTATCCAGAAACATCTTAAAGATGGCAAGATGGAGACAACATTCGCTACCGACTCGGAGCTCATCGGCGGCTTTACGATCGACATTGACAACGAGCGTCTCGACGCCTCGGTAAAGAACGAACTAAAACAATTGCGATTGAAGCTTCTCAAACAGGGATAACCGCTCAGCGGAGCTCCCTTAAGAAGCTAAGAATGGCTCATAACAACTTTTGGACAAAATGATCAATCCAAGCGAGATATCAGAAGTTTTGAAGCAACAGCTTGAGAACGTCAACAAGTCGGTTGCTTTTGAGGAGGTCGGAACCGTCTTAGAAGTCGGCGATGGCGTTGCCCACGTCTACGGCCTTGATAATGTCTGCGCCAACGAACTCGTAGAGTTTGAGAATGGTGTACGAGGCGTTGCGCTCAACCTTGAGGAAAGCAACGTCGGGGTTATTCTGCTCAACAAAGTAAACAAAGTAACCGAGAATATGACCGTACGTCGCACCGGTGAGATTGCCTCAATCCATGTTGGTGACGGTCTGTTTGGTCGTGTAATCAATATCCTCGGTGAACCTATCGATGGCAATGGCCCCATCGAAGGTGAAAGATACCCCATGCCTCTGGAACGTAAGGCGCCCGGCGTAATTTTCCGTCAGTCGGTAAATCAGCCGCTCCAGACCGGTATTAAGGCTGTCGATGCGATGGTGCCCATCGGTCGCGGCCAGCGTGAGTTGATTATTGGTGACCGTCAAATCGGTAAGACAGCTATCGCTATCGACACCATTATCAACCAGCGTAAAAATTATGAAGAAGGAAAGCCCGTCTACTGTATCTATGTAGCCATCGGTCAGAAGGCTTCATCAGTAGCAGCTACCGTAGAGACCCTGCGTCAGCACGGTGCCCTTCCTTACACCTGCGTTGTTGCAGCAACGGCTGCCGATTCTGCAGCTATGCGCTACTATTCACCGTTTGCCGGCGTTGCCATCGGCGAGTTCATCCGCGACACCGGTCGCGATGCGCTTATCATCTATGATGACCTCTCTAAGCAGGCCGTTGCATACCGCGAAATTTCGCTGGTATTGAAGCGCCCCTCCGGACGTGAAGCATACCCCGGTGATATCTTCTATCTCCACTCGCGTCTGTTGGAACGTGCCGCAAAGATTATCGACAACCAAGAAGTTGCCGAGAAGATGAACGACCTTCCCGCAG
>CAZKYD010000158.1:0-4279 GCA_964556875.1 uncultured Alistipes sp. | reverse complement strand
AGCTCTACTCCGACTACTGGCTTGAAAACGGCTCATTCTTCCGCATCGACAACATCACCTTAGGTTACACCTTCAAACACCTCTGGAACAAATCGAGCAACCTGCGTCTGAGCTTCAACGTTTCAAACCTCTGCACCTTCACCGGTTACTCCGGCATCGACCCCGAAATCTACTCCGGTATCGACCGCGAAGTTTATCCTCGTCCTCGCACCTACACCCTGGGCTTGAATCTCAATTTCTAAACCGTCTAAAACGATTTCAAAGATGAAAAAACATATATTAGGAGTGTTAACAGCTGCCCTTTGCAGCGCCACTCTCACATCTTGTTTCAACGACTTGGACACCATGCCCCTCGACGAAAACCAAGTTGTTAGCGAACAGGTTTACACATCTGTTGATGGATATATGGGTGTGTTAGCAAAATGCTACGGCTCGCTGATTCTTACCGGTCAGCAGGGTGGCGACGGCGGTAATGGCGACCTCGAAGGCGCCAACGAAGGCTACTCCGGCTATGTACGCCTGCTGTTCTATGTTGAAGAGCTCAACACCGACAACTTCCTGATGCCATCATCCTCCAATGGTCTGCGCCGCTGCTTGAACCTCACATGGGATGCATCTAACTGCTCTGTAGCAACCTGGACCTATCAGCGTCTCTACATGGCTATCGCCTACTGCAACGAATTCCTCCGCGAATGTACCGAAGGTAAACTGCAAGATCGCGGCGTTTACGACGAAATGGCTTCCAACTATCTCGCTTATCGCGCAGAAGCTCGCTTTATCCGTGCCTACTGCTATTCAATGCTCTGCGACCTGTTTGGCAATGTGCCTATCATCGACGAAAACGCCGGTGTTACCGACCTGCCTGTTCAAGTTACTCGCGCCGAAGTATTCAAATATGCCGAAAACGAACTGCTCGAAATCCTCGGTTCCAGCAATTCAGGCAATCAAGACGTGCTCGCCGAGCCCAAGACTGCGCTCTACGGCCATGTTGACAAAGTTGCAGCTTGGTTCTTGCTCTCACGCATGTATCTTAACGCCGAAACATGGATTGGCGAAAATCGCTACAACGATGCCTACACCTATGCTAAACGCGTAATCGACTCTAAGGCATATCCCCTTGCATCCGACTATCGTCAGATCTTCCTCGCCGACAACAACACCTGCTCTGAAATCATCTGGCCCCTCACCCAGGATGGCCGCTACGCTCAGAGCTCTGCCGGCACCAACTTCTATGTAAAAGCCTTCGTTAACGGCCCGATGGACGGTCTGTATAACACCGGCGTTGGTTCAAAGGGTTGGGGTAACGTACGCGCTAAGACAACTCTTGTCGACGCATTCGACGCTGCCGACGTAGCCTTTGACACTAACGACACTTGGGGCAACAACAAGAACGACAAACGCGCGCAGTTCATGACCGCTCTCCCCAATCAGGTTAAGGAAACTTGGGACGAAAACCTCGCTATGACCTCAACCTTTACCCGCGGCTACGGCTATATTAAATGGCGCAACGTAACGAAAGACGACCAAATTTCAGCCGGTGGCGACACCTACTGCTCAATCGACTTCCCCATGTTCCGTACGGCCGACGCCTACCTCATGGCTGCTGAAGCTATCCTGCGCGGAGCCTCCGGTTCACGCTCTGAAGCCCTCGGCTACGTCAACGAAATCCGTATGCGTGCCTACATGAGCGACTCATACGCCGTTGCCGGTGTTAGCTCAGCCGTTTCCGGTAAGATTACCGACTCCGAACTCACCCTCGACTTCATCCTCGCAGAACGCCAGCGCGAACTTGCATCGGAATGTGTACGTCGCACCGACCTCATCCGCTTCAACAAGTTCACCAGCGGTTACAACTGGGATTGGAAGGGTGGCGAACGCCTCGGTAAAGATGTTGACAGCTATCTCAAGCTCTTCGCAATTCCCGAAGCCGAGATGGTCAACAACCCCAATCTGCAGCAAAACTCTGGTTATCCCACCACTATTTAATTTCCTTACACAGTTTTAGGTAACTCTACGATTAAGGGTGTGTAATAATTGCCATCCGACGCAATTATTACACACCCTTAAAATTCTTACACTGTCTTGTTAACACACATCCCTTTTATTTCGTAAATTTGCAACATGAATCTAATTAATAAATTCACTCTGGTTGGTGTAGCATTGCTGTCCCAAGCAGTGGCTGTTGCTCAAACTTCTCCTGAAGAGATAGCCGCTAACCCCGGCAAAGCCGGTGGGGTCTACTACGCCTATCCCGTCACCGAGAGTCATAACACTCCTGCTCCAAAGGGATACAAGCCCTTCTATATCAGCCATTACGGCCGTCATGGCTCACGCTATCTCATTGGCGATAACGACTATAAAAACGTTATCGACCGAATGCACGATGCCGACAGCCATAACGCCCTGACGCCCCTGGGGAAAGACGTCCTGCAGCGCCTCGATTCGATATGGCTCGAAGCTAAAGGGAGAGGCGGCGAACTTACCCCTCTGGGTGTTCGCCAGCACCACGATATCGCCCAGCGCATGTATCGCGCTTATCCCGAAGCATTCGCAGGCACGCCAGAAATTACCGCCGCATCGACGGTTGTAATGCGTTGCGCCCACTCGATGTTTGCCTTCGTCGAAGGACTCAAAGAGCTTAATCCCTCGTTAGTGATACCTCGCGAATCAGGTACACGCAACATGGATTACCTCAACTATCATTCCCCCGAGTCAGGCAAATATAATGGCCACGATGGCGACTGGTATCAAGATTACCGCAAGTTTCGCGCAGAAAAGACCCGCCCCGACCGCATGATGAAGTCGCTATTCAGCGATTCGCTTTATGTGCGCCGCCATATCGACCCCACCGAAATGATGTGGAGCTTCTACTGGATTACCGTCGATATGCAGAACATGGAAACAAAGCTGTCGTTCTACGACCTCTGGGAAGGAGATGAGCTCTTCAACCTATGGGAAGTGTTCAACTTTAACTTCTATGCCTGCAATTCCAGCTACCCGCTTGCCGACGGGCAGCATGTCGACAACGCCAAGAACTTGCTTCGCAACATCGTAGAAACCGCCGACAACTATATCGCTGAAGGGAAAAACGGCGCTACCCTGCGCTTCGGCCACGATGGCAACGTAATCCCCCTCGCCGCCCTATTCCAATTTGAGAATTGTGCGCCCTACGAGTCCAACCCCTACGAACTCTATAAAGTCTACTCTGACTTCAAGATTTCCCCGATGGCCTCAAACATTCAGCTTATCTTCTTCAAAAATAAGCAAGGCGATATCCTCGTGAAATTCATGCTCAACGAGCAAGAAGTTGCCATCCCCTGCGCAACCGACAATTTCCCCTTCTATCGTTGGGCAGACGCCCGCGCAGCCCTGCAGCAGATTCTCGACACCCCCTGCCGCAACTACATCCCCGCCTCAGCCCTTTCTCGCTAATGCCAACTTAGTCTAACCCAAACTATAGCATAAAAGATAACATTCATACCAAGCCCGGACGCATCACATTGCATCCGGGCTTTTCTTTTACCAGGCATTCACGCAAATCATGTATACAAACATTCACGCGACTTTTATCCCCCGACCATTTATGCAGCCCCAGATATGTTATTATTTGTTAACAGCAGCACAAATAGATACAATTAGGGTAAAATCGACCAATAAGGCAACGATTTATCGAAAATAAGGCAAATCGGGCCATTATATGCAAAGATTGTAATATATCTCGGTAAATTCTGGCATATCGCGAGGGGTAGCTACTAAAATTTTGCCCAAATTTTGACGCCAAACGCCAAAAACCTCATTCACATCCATTAACTATTAAAAGCTCAGAACAAGCCTCATTCACCGACGTTAACTATATAGACGTATATTTAACTATTCTTTGCGTAATTCTACAAATATTTTTCCTCAAAACATTTTTACATCTCAAAATATGTCAGTACTTTTGAGGCGAATTTTGAAATCGCCATGCTAAAGCACCATTCTCCATTAAGCTTTTCAGGCACCAACATTTCACATCTCTCGAATTAATTGAAAATACAAAATACCTAATTAAAATGAGTAACGTAAAGAAAGCCGAAGGCAAACTCGGCGTATTAGTCGTTGGTCTCGGTGCTGTATCAAGCACATTCATGACCGGTGTTTTAATGACCCGCAAAGGTCTCGCTAAGCCTGTCGGCTCTATGACCCAGTACGATAAGATTCGTGTTGGCCAGGGCGAAAATAAGCAATACCTCAAATACAACGAAATCGTTCCCATCGCAGATCTGAACGACATCGTATT
>CAZKYD010000157.1:0-4346 GCA_964556875.1 uncultured Alistipes sp. | reverse complement strand
GGAGAGGCGGTTGCGCAGGGGTTGGATGAGGTTGCGCAGGCGGCGATAGATGGAGGATGTGGGGGTGGGGCCGGTATGGAGCGGGTCGGCGAAGGTGGTGATTGGGCCAACTTCGTCGTGGTGTTCGTTGCCGGCAAACTGACCGGGGAAGATCAGCAGTAGGTTGTTTCGGTCGAAATATCGCTGGAGGAAGAGCGTCATGTCGGTCATCTCGGAGTGGTAGCTGACGGAGTCATAACGGGCGCCGATGATGATAAGCAGGTCGTCGTCGAGAACGCGGTTTGCCAGGAGCATGAAGTCGTCGATGTCGTCGGCTGTGCGATATTCGTGGCGGATGCCGAGCTTGTCGGAGGTGATGATTTGCGAGATTAGAGAGCGCCCTTGCTGGTTAGCGCAGAAGATGATGCGGCAGCCTATTTCGCGAGCCAGCGATGCTGTTGCTTCTACCCATTGGCGGAAACCTGATTCATATTCGGCGCGCGACGGGACGAAGACAACGATTCGGGTTACGGTATTTATCGGTATGTAGCAACGCGAAATTACTACCATCTGATTGGTGCCGTTGAGCAGTTGCTCGATTTTTCCACCGAGGAAGGTGTCGATAACGTTCGACTTGCGGTGCATACCCATCACTACGGCGGTGATGTCGCGCTCGTGGATGGTGTTGAGGATACCGGTCACGGTGTTGATGTCGTAGCGTTCGATGATTTCCAAGGGGATGTCGGCTCCTGCGGCGGCGTCTTGCGCCAGCGATAGCGAGTTTGCACCCATCTCTTTCGAGGCGCGGGTGTTATCGTTTCTGACATGCAGGGCGTAGAAGTTGTCAGCGTTTGCCGGGGCTTTTTGTCGGCGCATCAGAAGGGCTAACTCGGTCAGCGATGCGGCGGTGATAGGATTTGAAACCGGCACGAGGATATTCGCTGTTAAGGTGCGCTTTTGGGCAGCGGCGTCAGGCTCGCCCAGCATTTGCAGTTTTACTTTTGCTGCAGCCTGCGAGGTGACAATTGGGGCGATGGCGCAGGTGACAAGGATTACCAACACCGTGCCATTCAGGATGGTTTCATCCATCATGCGCGAGCCGTCGGGGAGCACCATATTATAACCGATAGTTACAACGGCTAACGCCACAGCCGTGTGGGCCGTGGTCAGACCGAACATGATTTGGCGTTCGCTGCCGGTCATGCCGTAGACTTTTTGGGCGATAAAGGCTGCCAGCCATTTGCTGACGAGAGCCACAATCAGCATTACCAGTGCCACTAAGAGGGTGTTGCCTTGCACGATAACACCTACGTCGATCATCATCCCTACTCCGATAAGGAAATAGGGGATGAACAGAGCGCTGCCGACAAACTCAATGGAGTTCATTAGTGGCGAATTTGCCGGCACATAGCGGTTCAGTACAAGTCCGGCGAAGAAAGCGCCGAGCACCGGTTCCAAGCCGGCAACACCTGATAGCCATGACGAGAACATTACCATCGTCATGACATATAGATATTGTGTAACCTTTTCAGCGTAGTTTTTGAAGAACCAACGTGTAAGGCGGGGATAGACGTATAGGATGAAGCCGCAGTAGAGCAGCGATTTCGCTACGAGTAGGAATATGCGTAGCAGGCTGAATTCACCGGTCTCCTGAATAGAGACGGCACCGGCAAGAATCAAGAGGGCGCCTACAACGCAGACGATAGTTCCGACAACGGAGATGAGCACTGCCGGCGATTTGGTGATGCCGTAGCGCGTTGCGATGGGGTAGGCGATTAGGGTGTGAGATGCATACATTGATGCCAAAAGGAAAGCAGTCAGCCAGGGGGTGTGGAGCACGTAGACGCTGGCAATCACACCCATTGCCATCGGGATTAAGAAGGTCAGGGCCCCGAAGATGGCTCCGCGCTTGATGTTTTGGCGCAGATGGTACATGTCGATTTCCAATCCTGCGAGGAACATCAAATATAGGAGCCCCACTTGGCCGAAGATGCTAAACGAGCTGTCGCGGTCGAGGATATTCAAGCCATAAGGGCCTACTATCACGCCCGCAACAATCATACCGATAATATGCGGAATTTTTAAGCGATTCAACACAACCGGCGCAAACAGGATGATCGCCAATACGATTAAGAAAATCGTAACGGGATTAGTGACGGCAGGGGCAATATTTGTAAGCAGTAGGGAGAGCAATTGAGGAGTAGTTTAGGTAGAAGAGAGAAAAGAGAATAGAGAGTAGAGAAGAGAGAAGGGGGAATGACCGACCGCCATCAAGAAGAGGCGGCCGGCCATTTATGGGATTATTTGCGATGAGCAAGAACGTATTCGGCAACCTGAACGGCGTTCAGCGCGGCGCCCTTGCGAATCTGGTCGCTAACGGTCCAGAATGTCAAAGAGTTGTCGCCGGCGAGGTCCTGGCGGATACGGCCTACATATACGGGGTCGCAACCTGCCAGTCCGAGGGGCATGGGGTAAACCTTTTCCGAGGGGTTGTCCATAACGACAACGCCTTCAGCCTCAGCGAACGCTTTGCGAGCTTCTTCAACGGTCAGCGGACGTTCGGTCTCAACCCAGATAGCTTCAGAGTGAGCACGCATAACGGGTACACGCACGCAGGTAGCGCTAACGCGGATGTTGGGGTCGTGCATGATTTTGCGAGTCTCGTTTACCATCTTCATCTCCTCTTTGGTGTAGCCGTTGTCGGTGAATACATCAATGTGGGGGATAACGTTGTAGGCGAGCTGTGCTACGAATTTCTCAACCTTTGGCTCGCGGCCGGCGGCTATTTCGGCATGCTGCTGAGCGAGTTCTGCCATGGCTGAAGCGCCTGCGCCACTGGCTGCCTGATAGGTGGCAACGTGGATGCGGCGGATTTTTGCCAGCTTGTCGATGGGGTTGAGGGCAACAACCATCTGGATAGTGGTGCAGTTGGGGTTACCGATGATATTGCGGGGCGCGTTCAGGGCGTCATCGCCGTTCACTTCGGGAACAACCAGGGGCACGTCGGCGTCCATGCGGAAAGCGCTGGAGTTGTCGATCATCAGGGCTCCGCGAGCAGTGATGGTTTCTGCATATTCGCGAGAGGTTCCGGCACCGGCCGATGTAAAGGCGATGTCGATACTTTCAAAAAGTTCTTCGTTGTGGGTCAGTTCCTGGATGGTGATTTCCTTGCCGCGGAAAGTAACCTTAGAGCCGGCCGAACGTGACGAACCGAACAGACGGAGCTCGTCGATGGGGAAATTTCTCTGGTCGAGAACCTTCAGGAGTTCTTGGCCAACGGCGCCACTTGCGCCAACAATAGCAACATTCATGTTCTATTAATCGTTCATAAGTTTGCGATAGCGGCGGCGGGGAAGTTCCTTGCCTCCGTTTTGGGCTTTCTTGTATTCTTCGTAGTCGGAGTAAGAGCCCTGGTAGTAAACAACCTTGCCTTCGCCTTCGAAGGAGAGAATGTGGGTGCAGATACGGTCGAGGAACCAGCGGTCGTGGCTAACAACTACCGCACAGCCTGCGAAGTTTTCCAAACCTTCTTCGAGAGCACGAAGGGTGTTTACGTCAATATCATTGGTGGGTTCATCGAGGAGCAGTACGTTGCCTTCTTCCTTCAGGGCCATAGCCAAGTGGAGACGGTTACGTTCGCCGCCCGAGAGAACGCCGATTTTCTTTTCCTGGTCGGCACCGGCGAAGTTGAACTTCGAGAGGTAGGCGCGAGCGTTAACGTCGCGGCCTCCCATGCGGAAGCTTTCTACGCCTTGCGATATTACCTGATATACCGAGCTTTCGGGGAGCAGGTCGTGGTGGCGCTGGTCAACGTAGGCAACTTTTACGGTTTCGCCTACTTCAAACGAACCTGCGTCGGGGGTCTCCTGCCCCATGATGAGGCGGAAGAGGGTTGTCTTACCGGCACCGTTGGGGCCGATTACGCCGACAATGCCGTTGGGGGGAAGCGCAAATTCGAGATCTTTGAAGAGCAGCTTGTTGCCGAAAGATTTCGCCAGGCCGTGAGCTTCGATAACCTTGTTGCCGAGGCGCGGGCCGTTGGGGATAAAGATTTCGAGTTTTTCTTCGCGCTCTTTCTGGTCTTGGTTTAGCAGGCGGTCGTAGCTCGACAGACGGGCTTTACCCTTAGCTTGACGGGCTTTCGGAGCCATGCGCACCCATTCCAATTCTCGTTCGAGAGTTTTGCGGCGCTTGCTGGCCTGCTTCTCTTCAAGAGCCATGCGCTTTGTCTTTTGGTCGAGCCATGAAGAGTAGTTGCCCTTCCAGGGTATACCTTCGCCACGGTCGAGCTCAAGAATCCATCCGGCAACGTGGTCGAGGAAGTAACGGTCGTGGGTAATTGCGATTACCGTACCGGGATATTGCTG
>CAZKYD010000156.1:0-4374 GCA_964556875.1 uncultured Alistipes sp. | reverse complement strand
GCATCCATTACCTTTGCACTACATTAAATAATCTAAAACAAATTAGTGCAAACCATGGACTACGAACAAGACTACAGCAAACTAACAGCCAACGACCAACAATGGTATAACGGCGACATCTCTGAATCAGCAAATTCGGAGACTAGCGTCCACACATCAATAGCTGTCGAAAATGGGAATCTCGTCAAATCATTCAATCTCGACAACCTCGATAACGAAGATTTTGAATAAACCGGACAATCTACAGCTTACGCCCCACGCGCATCAAACTTCTTACGATAGAAGATAAAGCTACGGCCCAAGTATTTTTCGCGAACAACAGGGTTCTCAGCAAGCTCTTCCGAGGTGCCCTGGAAAAGGATTTTCCCTTCAAACAACAAGTAGGCACGATCGGTGATGCGCAGCGTTTCCTGCGCATTATGATCGGTAATCAGAATACCTATATTCTTTTCTTTTAAGCGATATACAACCTCCTGGATATCTTCTACTGCAATAGGGTCAACGCCGGCAAACGGCTCATCCAGCATAATAAACTTCGGGTTAATAGCTAGGCATCGCGCAATCTCCGTACGGCGGCGTTCTCCACCCGATAATTGATCACCGAGATTCTTGCGCACCTTCTGCAAACGGAACTCTGAGATAAGGCTCTCCAACTTGTCGCGCTGCTCTTCCTTCGTCATCTTGGTCATCTCCAAGATGGCTTTGATATTGTTTTCAACCGAAAGTTTGCGGAACACGGAGGCTTCCTGAGCCAGGTAACCAATGCCGTTCTGAGCCCTACGATAGACCGGATACTTGGTAATCTCTTTATCGTTCAAGAAAATACGCCCTTCGTTAGGGGTGATCAAACCGGTCGTCATATAGAACGTTGTCGTTTTCCCGGCTCCGTTCGGGCCAAGAAGTCCAACGATTTCACCTTGAGTAACATCAATCGAAACATGGTTAGCCACAGTACGACTTCCATATTTCTTCACAAGATTCTCTGTTCGCAGCACCATCTTTTCCGGTTGCTGCGAACCATCTACAGGACGTAAACTATCTACAGATTGTTGCGTTTCCTCCATCATCACCACACACATTTACTTAGAGGCAGCCTTCTTAAGTCGGCCATCGATATAATCGGTCAACAGACCTATCGCAACGGAGTTCGTACCGCCTTGAGGAATAATCAAATCTGCAAAACGCTTGCACGGCTCAATATACTGACAGTGCATCGGCTTCAGCACGTCTTGATAGCGATCAATCACCATCTGAGGAGTACGTCCACGCTCAATGCAATCACGCGCAATCACGCGAATCAAGCGCTCATCGGCATCAGCATCAACGAAGCACTTTACATCCATCATATCGCGCAACACCGGATCGGTAAGCACCAAAATACCCTCAACAATAACAACATCACTCGGTTCAACCAATACGGTTTCCTCCTGACGAGTACACGTAAGATAACTATAAGTAGGCATCTGAACCGAATGGCCGGCCTTTAATTGGCGCAAATGTTCAACCAAAAGAGTCCACTCAATTGCGTCAGGCTCATCGAAGTTAATTTTGCTTCGCTCCTCTGGCGGAATGTGCGACGAATCCTTATAATAGGAGTCTTGCGGGATAACCGCTACTTCGCCTGCGGGAAAACTAGAAATAATCTTGTTTACCACAGTTGTCTTGCCTGAACCGGTTCCTCCGGCTATACCGATGATAAGCATTGTGTTGTTGGGATATATGGATTATTTTGAGGGCAAAATTACGAAATTTCAGCGGATATTAATAGCTTAACCGAATTTTTGTAGAAAAATTATTACCTTTGTACCGGATTCCGACGTTTGCTAACAGAAACCGTCACTTTAAAATCCATATTCTAACAGCCAAATTTCCAAACAATTATGATAATTAACCAATCGTTAAGTCAGTTTGGCAAATACTGTATGTTTATTGCCAAGGCTTTCGCGATACCCGACAAGTGGAAAGTATTCCTGCGCCGTACCGTTCAAGAAATCACCAAACTGGGCGTAGACTCCATACCATTGGTCATCATCATCTCGGTATTTATTGGAGCCGTATGTACGATTCAGATGAAACTCAACACGTCCAGTCCGCTAATGCCTGCATATTCAGTAGGTCTGGCAACGAGAGAGATCATCTTGCTGGAATTCTCCAATGCTATTCTCTGCTTGATATTGGCCGGCAAGGTTGGATCTAATATTGCATCCGAAATCGGGACAATGCGCGTAACCGAACAGATTGATGCCCTCGACATTATGGGAGTCAATTCCGTCAACTACCTGGTTCTGCCAAAGATCATAGCATTCGTAGGATTTATGCCGGTTCTGAGCGTATTCTGTATAGGCACATCGCTTTTGGGCGGTTATCTGATTGCCATTTTTACCGACATTATCTCCATCTCACGCTATACCTATGGTATACAAGCCTATTTTACCGAATGGTACGTATGGTATGGTCTGATTAAGAGTCTTGTATTTGCCTACATAATCGCATCCGTTGCATCATTCTTCGGATATTATGTAAAAGGAGGAGCCCTCCAAGTAGGTAAGGCATCTACCAACGCTGTTGTATCCTCTTCTATCTTGATTCTTCTTTTCGATGTAGTCCTCACAAAACTCTTGCTGCAATGATTGAAGTCAATAATATTATCAAATCGTTTGATGGCAAGACTATTCTCCACGATGTCTCAGCCAAATTCTACACAGGTAAGACCAACCTTATTATTGGCCAGAGCGGTTCCGGTAAAACCGTCTTAATGAAGTCTATCGTTGGATTGGTCACCCCCGAACATGGCGAGATTCTTTATGATGGCCGCGACTTCCTCAAAATGGACGCCAAGCAGATTAAGGAGTTACGCAAAGAAATAGGTATGCTCTTCCAAGGATCGGCTCTATTCGATTCTGAGACTGTCCTGGGCAACGTTATGTTTCCCCTAACCATGTTTACCAACATGAGTAAAGGTGAGATTCTCGACCGTGCACGCTTCTGTCTGGAACGTGTAAACCTCCAAGGAGCCGAAAAAAAATATCCATCGGAGATTTCCGGCGGTATGCAAAAGCGCGTAGCTATCGCCCGTGCGATTGCCCTGAATCCTAAATATCTTTTCTGCGATGAACCAAATTCAGGACTCGACCCCAGAACATCTATCTTAATTGATGAACTGCTCCACGACATCACTCACGAATATGGCATTACGACCATCATCAACACCCACGACATGAACTCAGTGCTGGGTATTGGCGAAAATATCATTTTCATCAATAAAGGCCATCGCGAGTGGGTTGGCGACAAAGACCGCATATTCACGACCACCAACGAAGCCCTTAACGACTTTGTCTTCGCAACGCGCTTATTCCAAAAAGTGAAGAACTACATTATTTCGGAAGGGCAAAACAAACAATAACGCATAGATTGCTTACAACGTAGCGCGCCCTTACAATATCCGCAAACTAAAAAACTCCGAGAGAGCTGTCACAGCTGTCTCGGAGTCATACTCTTAATCTAATTACTATAATCTTACTTTACCTTTCTTTCATCTATTCTTATTACCTATTAAAAATCACTGTCTTTTGCCTATTACGATTGAAGCTATTCGGAATAGGAGGGGGATAGCATCTGCACGGCCATATTGCCGTTCGCTCACGCCGAACGAAGCAACAACGCGCGTAGTTGCCACCACAAACTTACGGAATACGTGTTCGCAATGATACCCATTATCAACGCCCTGATTATCGACTACTGTGACAGACTTATACGAGATAGGGTAAATAAAAAAGCCCAAGAAAGCCACAATAATTGCCAGAGCTCTACCTATAAATATCGTAGAGTTAAACATATTGGTTACAATAGAATAGTAGATAGAATCTAAATTTTGGGGTTACGTCGTCGATTAGATAAAGGGGAGCGTAATCTTGAAATTAGGTTAGTTAGGTTTACATCTGATTCCTTTCTTTAACCGCAACAAAGTTACTCATTATTTAATACCAATGGTCAGATTTACCGTGAAACGGTTTTTCTCAAATTGTGACAGATAATTTCACAAGTGTAGCGAATTTGGCCATAACAAAAGTAGCGCACCCGAAACAGGGCACGCTACAAATATCGTAAAGCCTAATTGCGAAATACGCTATTATTTGCGCTGGAGGATATAGCTACGATGAGGAGCAGCAGCTCCATGCAATTTACCATTCTTGACCTTAAATTCATAGCCATAAACAACATCCTTGTACGAGCCATTGGGCAGACCGGTCGGGACATCAACAAAGTTGGATGAGTCGGAGATATTAACGATTGCCACACCCTTATTTCCTCGGTTGACAACCAACACCTGACCATTATCAGAAATCTGAACATCCTCCTTCTGGCCTTTCATTG
>CAZKYD010000155.1:0-4431 GCA_964556875.1 uncultured Alistipes sp. | reverse complement strand
AGGTTCATCTTTACCTGTTCTCCGGCACGTTCAACGGCAACCTTGGCCATGTCTGATTCAACCATTATTTTTACGAGCTCTTCGAAAGATGTCTTTGACGGATTCCATCCCAGTTCGTGTTTTGCTTTGGTAGGATCGCCCCATAGATTCACAACATCGGTAGGACGATAGAAATCGGGGGATACTTCAACAAGTACACGGCCGGTAGCCACGTCAATACCTTTCTCGTTCTCATCTTCGCCTTCCCAGCGCAATTCAATCCCTGCATGATGGAAGGCTAACGTTGCAAATTCTCTGACAGAGTGTTGCACCCCGGTAGCAATTACAAAATCTTCAGGGGTAGCGTGCTGGAGCATCAGCCACATACATTCAACGTAATCCTTTGCGTAGCCCCAGTCGCGAAGCGAACTGAGGTTGCCAAGGAATAGTTTGTCTTGCTTGCCTTGTGCAATGCGAGCTGCTGCAAGGGTGATTTTACGTGTAACAAAGGTTTCTCCTCGGCGCTCTGATTCATGATTGAACAGTATACCCGAACAGCAGAACATATTGTAGGCTTCGCGATATTCGCGAACAATCCAGTAGCCGTACTGCTTTGCAACTGCATATGGTGAGTAGGGGTGGAAGGGCGTGTTTTCGTTTTGCGGCACTTCTTCAACCTTGCCATATAGTTCGGAGGTTGAAGCTTGATACATGCGGCAGGTTTCAGCTAATCCACATTGACGAATACCCTCAAGGATGCGCAATACGCCGGTTGCATCAACATCTGCCGTAAATTCCGGAGAGTCAAAAGATACTTGAACGTGGCTCTGCGCTGCTAGATTATAGACTTCATCGGGGCGGACCTTATTCAATACCTGAATAATTGACATAGAGTCGCCAAGGTCGGCATAATGAAGATGAAAATGTTCATGGCCTTCGAGATGCGCGATTCTCTCGCGGAAATCCACGGATGAACGGCGGATCGTGCCGTGTACATCATACCCTTTGGATAACAATAGCTCTGCCAAATAAGAGCCATCTTGTCCGG
The DNA here is from genome assembly GCA_964556875.1 of uncultured Alistipes sp. Lineage (GTDB taxonomy): Bacteria > Bacteroidota > Bacteroidia > Bacteroidales > Muribaculaceae > UBA7173. The sequence continues at coordinate 3,404 of CAZKYD010000155.1, read as the reverse complement.
TAACACCGGTAATAAGTGCAGTTTTCATTATGTTGATGGTTCGTTTTTTACTATGTTAGTTATGATTTCAAGCATCGGCGACGGATGGTGATTGGAATGCCGGCTTCTGGTTTTTCGCCATCGTAGACTACGGCGAGGTGTCCGCCACCCCCGGCTCCGGCCATTTTCCATGCAAGGACTTGGCCGCGATATTTGTTGATATAATCGTCAACTCCTGGAGCCATCATCGCCGGGAACATGGCTATCTGTGCTTCAAATGATGCTTGATATGCCTTGGCGAATGCTTGTAAATCCATTTGCATAATTGCATCCCAGCAATCAGCTGCCGCTGACGAAAGAGCTTTTACACCTTCGGCGGTGATATTGCAATCTTTGATTACAGAACAGCCGGCAGGACGCGGGAACATCGGAATGAGGCAAATATGCTGCTCAAGCCATGAGAGAATTTTCTCATCGTGGCATGATTCAATTTTCTCAGGCCAATAATGTTTGTCGTAGTAGTGGCGATTGAGCCCTGACATACAGATGCCGATGGCATCTTGCGCTCCTGATACGTGTTCTTGTTTTGTCGGCTCGTTTTCGAAGCAGAACACCAATTTGGCCAACATATCTTCGTGGTAGTTGGGCAACTCATAGGGCCAAATTTTCTTGATAGCATTGCGTGTAGATGTCGACATGCCGCCACGCTCCATAAACTCGTGGGTTGGTTCCAGGGAAACTGTAATAGCCCATCCCGGACCATATTCGCTGACGTATGGTTGGTCAATCCATGTGCCGGCAAGGTCAATCCTATATGGCAGCATTGACTTTACGTTGGAGCGCAGAGCTGTTGTTGAACGTGCTTCCAATCCGGCTTCCGGGATACGTTCCAGCTCGATATATTCGATGCCACGTTCCTTGCAAAAACGGCGTTTCTCTTCCGAGCCACCGTCGCTATTTACTACAAAAATATCCGGTTTGATGCGGTCAACCGAGTCAATAAAGTCGAGGTAGCCCGAGCCTGAATTTATGCATGCATCGGTAACATATCGGATGGCTTTGACCATGTAAAGGCGTTCGGCTTCGGAATAGACGGTTTTGTGGTGCTTAAGCTCTTGAATTGTAGCATCGGAGCCTATGCCTACATATAATTTCCCATATTGGGAGGCAGCCTTAAAGAAGGCTACATGACCGCTATGGAGCATATCGTAACAACCTGATACAAATACTATTTTATCCATGGTTATGTCCTATGACTATTTGGTTATTTTGGAGGTATGAATGCCGTAAACTGCTACTACGACAAAGCAGATAAGCGGAATAACGTATGAAACATTTACGCCATACAGATCGGAAACCAGGCCTTGAACGGGCGTCAGAAGGGCTCCGCCCAGGATCGCCATAATCAGGCCGGATGCGCCAATCTTTATGTCGCTGCCAACGTTTTCAAGCGCAATGCCGTAAATGGTTGGGAACATTAGCGACATGAAGAATGATATGGCTATCAGGCTTACTATTGCCGGGATGCCACTGCCGCAAATTACGCTCGCGCAAGCGATTATGGCGCATACAGCGGCGAACAACAGCAATCCGGATGGCTTGAAATATTTCATTAGTGCCGTGAATATAAATCGAGCTATCGTAAAGCAGATGATGGAGTAGAGGTAAATCGTTGATGCTTCCTGCTCTTGCATATTCAGCTCGTTCATTACGTAGCGTATGGTGAATGACCATACGCCAATCTGAGCACCGATGTAGAAAAACTGGGCGATGACGCCATTGCGATACACCTTGTTGCTTAGCAGTCGTTGGAATGTTGCGCGTAAGCCTTTGGATTTGTCGCTGTCGCCCCCGACGGGCATTTTGGCGAACAACATGATGGCGAGGATGAGCAATAGGGTGATACCCAGCGCCATATAGGTTTCGGTTACGGCCGACAACTCTTGGTGCTGCAATGAGCGGAGCGCATCGGCATCCATGCTGCTACGCTCGGCAGAACTTAGCCGGCTAAGTTCTGACAGTATAAACTGCCCACTGATTACTATCCCGGCCAGCGAACCGATAGGGTTAAAGATCTGCGCGATGTTCAAACGGCGTGTGGCGGTTTCGTGCGGCCCCATCATCATGATATAGGGGTTGGCTGTGGTTTCCAGCACGGAGCAACCACCGGCCATCACGTAAATTGCGAACAGATAAAACGCATAGGAATTCATCTGGCCGGCCGGATAGAATAGCATCGTGCCAATGGCATACATCAGCAGGCCTATGATGATGCCGGTCTTGTAGCTATATCGCTGAATCAGCAGGGCCGTGGGCAGTGCGAAACAGAAATATGCGCCGTAAAAGGCAAACTGGATGAGCGACGTTTGGAAATCGCTCATCGACATAATGCGCTTGAAGGCCGATAGCAGTGTGTCGGTCATGTTGTTGGCAACACCCCACATGAAGAACAGTGAGCTAACCAACAGAAACGCAACGATATAGTTTTTACCGACCGTTTTCGATGACATGGTGATTAGTTGGTATCAGTTGTTTTGGTCCTTTTGGCTTGGCAGGCAGAAGAATTGCTCCATCATTTGCCATTTCTCATCTGAGGTGTGGCCGGCTGCGAATTGCTGCACCAGTGCTACATGGTCTTCCCATTCCTGCTGGCGCGGCAATTTGGCCAGCTTTGCCATCTGAGTGTCCCAATCGAAGTCGACTGGAGTTACAACCAGCATTACGGCGGTAGTGCCGGCCAAAAATAGCTTCATCTCGAGGATGCCAACGGCACGAATACCATCGGGGATCTCCTTCCAAATCTCGGCATGCACCTTCCGATAGCGTTCAATGAGGTCGGGATTGTCGGCCAACTGCAAGGTTTGGCAATAAACCTTTGTCGGGAAATCGTAGCGAGGATTTTCATAGCCTCCGCCGTTAAATGTGCTGTTGTTCATTAGTTTTCTATGGATGCTTTGATGTTCTCGACGATGTAGCGGACATCGTCGTCGGTGACGTACGGACCGGCGGGGAGGCAGAGACCTACGGCGAAGAGCGATTCGCTGACGCCGTTTACGTAGGCGGGATTGTTGGCGTAAACGGGTTGTTTGTGCATCGGTTTCCACAGCGGACGGGCTTCGACGTTGGCTTTGTCGAGGGCAAGGCGCATTGCTTCAACGTTGGCATTAGGTTCGCAATCGGTATGGAGCGACTTGGCTTGGTGAGTTACTCCGGCTGCGCCTCCAACTGCTCCGGTGATTGCAACCTCGTAAGCGTGTTCTTGACCTACAACTTTCAAGTTTGGATCAAGAGTTACGGTGCAAAGCCAGAAGTTGGAGTCGTAGCGGTCTGAAGGATTTTCGTGGAGCGTTACACCTTCCACATCCTTCAACAACTCACGATAGAGCGCCTGAACGTGCTTGTGGTGGGCGATATGGTCGTTAACA
>CAZKYD010000154.1:0-4476 GCA_964556875.1 uncultured Alistipes sp. | reverse complement strand
CGGCGTCAGCCGTTTAAAAATTTGCGAAATCTGCGGAATCTGCGAGAGATAAAAATAATCTGCGAGGATTGATAATAGCGCGCCAAGCAGAGCATGCCGGCCAGGCGGAGTAGAGACGCCAGGCAGCGAGAGTTCTGTCTCAAAATTATGTGTGAAGCGGGATTGGGGGGGAGATTACTGCATGAGGCGGTAGATGGCTTCGGTGTCGATGGGGTGGAGGGGGTAGTAGGGGCCGAAGGGGAGGCCTTTGTTTTCGTGGAATTTGCGTGTGAGGGTTGCGAAATCGGGGTTGGAGATGCCGAGCTCACCGAGAGTGAGCGGCAGGCCGATCGACTTGAAGAAATGACGCAGGGCGTCGACAGTCTGTAGGGCGGCCGACTTGTCGTCGCTTGTGGTTACGCCAAAGATGCGACGACCGAGTTGGGCTACTTTCTCCGGGCGGTGGGATGCCATGAAGGTCATCCATGCCGGGAATACTACTGCCAAACCGGAGCCGTGGGTTACGCCGTAGAGCGCTGATAGTTCGTGCTCCAAGCCGTGGGAGGTCCAATCTTCTTTACGGCCGCATCCGCAAACGCCATTGTGGGCCAATGTGCCGCACCACATGATGTTGGCGCGGGCTTGATAGTTGGTGGGCTCCGCCATTACTTTCGGTGCTTCCGTCATGATTGCCATCAATACGCCTTCTGCAACGCGGTCGGTAGTCTCTACGTCCTGCGAGGGGGTGAAGTAGCGTTCAAGAATGTGGGCCATCATGTCGGCGATGCCGGCAGCGGTTTGTTCAGCGGGGAGTGTAAAGGTTAATTCGGGGTTTAGAACGGCGAATTTCGGACGAAGGGCGTAGTCGGTGCGGAGCGAAATTTTTCGCATGCCGTCGAGCTTCGTGATTACCGAGTTGCCGCTACCTTCGCTTCCGGCTGCCGGAATGGTCAGCACTACCCCTACCGGGAGCGCATCTTGCATCACGGCTTTGCCTGCCCAGAAATCCCAAAAATCGCCATCGTAAACCGCACCACCGGCGATAGCTTTGGCGGTGTCGATTACCGAGCCTCCACCAACGGCCAGCAGACCGTCGATAGCTTCGCGGCGCACAATTTCAATCCCTTCGTAGACACGATCATCTGTGGGATTGGGCTTAATTCCGGTTAATTCTACATAGCTGATGTCTGCCTCCTGGAGCGATGCTGTCACTCGATCGATGAGACCTGAACGACGGGCTGAGTTGCCACCGCTGACGAGTAACACCTTCTTGCAACCGATGGAGGCTACTAATTTGCCGGTTTCTTTTTCAGATTCGCGGCCAAAAATATAACGGGTTGGAGCACAGTATGTAAAATTTTCCATTGTTGAAAAGCGTTTTTGGGGTTAGGCCGATAGATTCGGCATTATGGTTATACCGATAAATGCGGCATTATAAAGTAAGCTCCTGAATCCCTTCGCGGAGAATCATAGGGGATGAGGAGTCGGTTAAGTCGATAATTGCAGAAGGGGTAGATTGCCCTTGACCGCCGTCGATGATGGCATCAACGGTAGCCTCATAGTGGAGGCTGATGGCTTCGGGGAGGCAAAGGTCGTCGGGGTCGGCGTCTTCCCATTCTATTGAGGTTGTTAAGAGCGGGTTGCCTAACGAGCGTGCTAATTCGCGAGCAATATCATTGTCGGGAACTCTGACGCCAACTTCGCGGCGCTTCTTAAACTCCTTTGACAGGCGTGGTGTTGCCGGCAGAATGAAGGTGAATGGGCCGGGCAGATTTGCGCGCATAATGCGAAACGCCTCGTTGTCGATACGCGCATATTCGCTTGCCGACGAGATGTCGGGGCAGACAATAGCCAGGCGTTGTTTCGCGGGGTTAAGACCTTTCAGACGGCAGACACGCTCAACGGCGCGGTTGTTCAAAGCGTCGCAGCCGATAGCGTATAGCGAGTCGGTAGGGTAGATTATAATTTCTCCGTTGCGGAGACGTTCGGTGATTTCCTCGATATATAATTCATTGATGCTCGAGGTGTACATCTTGTAGGTATTCATGGAGAAGAGGAATGCGAGAGAATAAGTTTGTTATATTATGCGATTTTTAAGGCCCATAGCTGTCAGGGCGTCGGCAACTTCCCGACGTTTATCCCCTTGGATGAGAATTTCGCCTCCGCGAGCCGAGCCTCCTACTCCGAGGCGTTGCTTTAGTCGGCGAGCGATATCTTCGATGGTGGCGTCGTCAACGGTGAACCCTGCAACGATGGTGGCTGCTTTCCCTTTGCGTCCTTTCTTGTCGAGCACGATGTCGAGGCGCGCCTTCTCTGCGGCGTTGGCTTTGGGGCTGTCAATGGGGGCAGCGTCAGCTGAGTCGTTGTTGTCGGAGTCGGGGGGAGCGGGCATGTTGGCTTTCAGGGCTTCAAGCGATGATTTCCAGTCCATGATTATTTGTCGTAGTGGAGTTATTCGTTAGGAATAGAATCAGCGAGGGCTGCGCCTTCGGCTTCGGCGTCGTCGGATATTTCCGGCGGGAAATCAATATATCCGCTAATGCGCGACAGCATTACGAAGTGGGGAATATCTTCTTGGGGAAGGGTATTAATAAAGCTGTGGAGCGAGTCGTTAGAAACTTTCCACGCTTGACGGATGCATTGGGTAGCGTCGGCAACATTTTCTTCGATGATTTCATCGTTATATTCCGACTCGGATAGTTTCATGAAGAGAATAGCGAGCTTGCCGAGTTGGTTCTCGTCGAGTTGCTGAAAGTTGTTTGCCATAAGGTCGATGCAGATGTCGCGAGAGTTGCGCATATCCCCGTCGGTCAATGCTTGCTCAGCGTTGCTGATCGATGTGTCGATGTCGGCCTTCCCCGAAGAACATGCGCCTAAGAGCAGGCAAGTTATGCCGGCTAAAACGGGGAGCAGACGTTTACGAATAAAGGTGTAGATCATGATGTTATTGTGTGGCGGTTTTTATTCCGGACGGTGGTGGTAGTCGTAAATTATACCTTGACGTTCGATTGAGAGGGTAGATTCGTTGACAGCCTTAATGGGGTACGCAACTCGGCGAGTGACGTGGCCAACTAATCCCGGGTCGCCTTCTTCGATAGTAATGCTTGTAGAGTCGTTTTCGATGATGAGAGAGTCGTTATCGACTTTCCACTGGCCGGCTACTGAATATGTAATATCGCCGGGGCGGATGGCGCGCAGTACTGATGAGCGGTCGGCATTAAGTTCAATTAGGGGCTTAGTGTCGGACAGCGCCGGAATGTAGTATTTTCCGATCATGCTTTTCTCTTGATCTGTCATCCCTGAGCAGGCCGACAGGATGGGGACAAGTAGACTGAGCAGAATAAATCGACGAGTGAAGCTCGTAAGAGAATACCAAGATACGTTCATAGGCTTGTGTTTATCAATGCAAAGTTACAATCCAGCAACTGCAATTCCAAATGAAATGCAACAAATTTTAAATTTTGGTAGCGATTTTTTGAAATTGGGCGAAATTCTGGGGGTCAATCGGCCATCATTCGCAGGATGGAGAGGGAGGTTGGGATGGCTAATGATGGGAAATGAGTTTGATAATATAGGAGGATTCTGTCGAGAATTAAGTTGCGCTCAAAGCGGGTGAATCGGAATAGGTGTAGGTTGCGGAAATTGATTCTGCCGAGTTGATGGGCAACGGCCGATTCTTCGGCGGGGAGAAATTTGCGGTGAGCCGGGGGCAGCTTGCGGAAGATGCCGTCGGCATAGTCGATGTAGCTGCCGGGGGTGAAGGTCGCCCAATCGGGCTCGATACCGAGAAATCGGGTGAGGCGAATCAAAAAGCAGATATGGAAATTGAGCAGCGCATTGCCGGTCACGGCTTCGCCGCGCATATCTGGACTGAGTCGGCGCAACGTTTGGTCGAGGAACTCGAATAGGAGCGGGTCGGCCATCGGTTCGCGAAGCAGAGCGGAGAGTAGATCCGTGATGAATAGGGCGATAGTAGAGCGTAGCGGATCGGCTACCGGAGGAAAAATTACCCCTTTGACATCGTGGATAGTATGGATATCGCGGCCGGGACGCATGTCGGCAACACATTCGAATCGCCCTAACGGCATCAGTATGGCACGCAGGCGCGCGGCAGCTTTCCCGTTGCCCGCCGGAACGAGAAACGACAGGCGCCCGGCTTGACGCGAGTAGGCAGTCAAGATTGAGTTGCGGTCGGAGTATTTAATAGTTCGCAGGGCGATGCAATCGAGGGGTTTGTACACGATTCTTCAGAAAATTAGTAACACCTTATTATATAGAGAGATGTAGAATGTCAATTTGATAAAACCATGAATTCCGGGGCAAAAGTAACTAAAAAACCTTAAACTGAAACTTTTTCGCGGAAAAATTTGGTCAGTTCAGAAAAAGCTCTTAACTTTGCACTCGCAAAAAAGCCTACGGGAAACCGATTCGCTGTTGCAAAAAGTTGGCCCATTCGTCTATCGGCTAGGACGCAAGATTTTCATTCTTGAAAGAGGA
>CAZKYD010000153.1:0-4489 GCA_964556875.1 uncultured Alistipes sp. | reverse complement strand
GTGTGGGTAACCTCAGGATGAGGGGCGTAAAGCGACGGTAGGAGCATCGCCCCGATTCCTGGGGATGACTGGAAGCCCATACACCCCCGGCCGTCCAGCCTCGAAGAGGCTGGCAGTAATAGGGATCAAATAAATCGGGAATTTGTGGGTAATTCAATAAAACACGCTTTTAAATTTGTGGGTAATTCAATAAAACACGCTTTTAAATTTGTGGGTAATAAAAAAATTAGTAATTTTGCGCTTAGTAAATTCATCAATAAATTATTTGTATGAGTCAGATTTTCAAGCGAAAACTATACGACCGACTGCTCACATGGAAGCAGCATAGGCAAGGCCGGACTGCGCTACTCATAGAAGGCGCTCGACGTGTTGGCAAATCTACATTAGTAGAAGAGTTTGCCCGCCACGAGTATGACTCGTATTTATTGATAGACTTCAATGTCGCATCTAAGCAGATAGTAAGTCTATTTGACGACTTAATGGATCTGAATATGCTGTTCTTGCAGTTACAAACGTTCTATCACGTCTCACTAACAGAACGACGTTCCCTAATCATCTTTGATGAGGTACAACAATGCCCAAAGGCTCGCCAAGCCATTAAATATTTAGTTCAAGATGGACGATATGACTATATCGAGACCGGATCTTTAATTAGTATTCGCAAGAACACAAAGGATATCACCATACCAAGTGAAGAGGAACATATTCAAATGTTTCCGTTAGACTTGGAGGAATTCCGTTGGGCTGTAGGCGACGAAGTAACCATTCCATTACTCAAAACATTCTACGACAAACACACTCCTGTAGCCCAAGCCCACCGCCAAGTAATGCGAGATTTGCGACTATATATGCTGGTTGGGGGAATGCCTCAAGCCGTCAATGAATATCTTGAGACTAACGATCTTAGCAAGGTTGACTTAGTTAAGCGCAATATCATTCGCTTATACCTGGAAGACTTTCATAAGCTGGATGCATCAGGTCGTATTGCGGAATTATTCAAAAATATTCCTGCTCAACTAAGTTCTAATAGTTGCCGTTATCGTCCCCTGAAAATATTAGGTTCAACCGATGAAGAAAAACTTTATGAACTTTTACGCAACTTAGAGGAAAGTCAGACAGTAATATTCCAATACCATTCCAACGACCCCAATGTTGGTTTATCGCTCACAAAAGATCGTTCACGATACAAGATTTTCCTTTGCGACACAGGTCTGTTTGTAACATTAGCATTCTGGGACAAAGATTTCACTGAAAATCTAATCTATCAAAAATTGCTATCAGATAAGCTATCAGCAAATTTAGGTTATCTATATGAAAATTTAGTTGCCCAAATGCTCGCTTCTGCCGGTAATAAACTATTCTTTTATACTTGGCCTAGAGATGATAAGCATAACTATGAAATCGACTTCTTACTATCGCGAGGAGCCAAAATTCAGCCAATAGAGGTAAAGTCAAGTGGATACGCTACACACGCATCTTTAGATGAATTCTGTAGAGTTTTCCACGAACGCGTCGACAAACGATTCCTTATTTACACTAAGGACCTCCGCGTTGATGACAAGATGATTTATCTCCCTATCTACATGACCCCATTCCTCTAATTTCCTTCCGAAGGAGGAGGTGGGGAAAATTAGCGGGGAGAGAAGCGGAGGAGGGCGCGGAACATGGGCTGGTTGTCAGGACCGAGGAGCTCGGCACGCGTGATGGCATCGGGAGTTGAGAGCAGACGCAGCTGCACTTCCATGTCGAAGTGCGCCTCATGGATATAGGCTATTTCAAAGCGCGTCAGGCGGTTGACATCATGAAATTCGAGGCTCCACTGATTAAGCAGCAGTTCGATATATCGCGACGAATTGACGTGGCGATTAAAGTCGATATCCGTGTACTGGAAGCGATACGCTGTCTCGCGATAGCTGTTATCTTCAACGGCAGCGGCAATTTCGCTATCCGAGATTTGGCGCAGGCGTGACGGCTTCTCAACCGGCACATCCTTCTGCGGAATCAGCTCCTTAACCCATGCGATGCGCGAGATATCCCCAACGCTACGAGTGCGAGTATCAATCACCGCCCAAACCGTGCGGGCATAACCAATCACTTCCCCATTTCCATCGGCAATTTCGAAATCACGCTCCGAAAACAAGCGCGATATCGATGATATCCAAGTAGAAATCGTATAATGTTCATTCACACCGGGATAGCGCTTCATCTCGACCGCCACACGCGACAACACCCAAGTTTGATGTTCCAACGTCAGGAACGCATACCCGATACCAACCTGGTTAGCGTGGAGCGTAGCAATCTCTATCAAACGGTTAATCAGCAGCGTAAGGGGCATACGTTGCTGCGGGTTACATTCCCCCGGCGTTAGAAAATAGCTATTTGAGAAAACCTTATTTATTTCGTCGAACGAATCCGGGCAGTTTGTTTTCGGGTCGCGATTCATGATATGAATGGTGAATGATTATTAGCGTGGCTATCGCCTGAGCTCTTTTTAATAGGGGTATTGAATATCGTAAAGGAAAAGTGGGCCGGCGGGCATTGACGTTCCGGCTGCGCAGCGATCTTTATCGGCAATCACCTTGCGGAAACCGTCAATCGACAGCTTTCCTCTGCCAACATCAACGAGTGTACCGACAACGGCCCTTACCATGTTACGCAAAAAACGGTCTGCAGTAATTTCAAACACCCATTGCGCAGGCTTACCGTCGGGCAGCTGCAGCGCGTCTTGGCAGCAGCAACTATCACCGGCATTAATCGGGCGCCATGCTGCATGAGTTACATGGCAGATATTTGTCTTTACGTCGGTATGGAGTTTTGAGAAAGAGGTAAAATCTTCGGTCTCGAGCAAAAACATGGCGGCGCGATTCATAAGCTCAAAGTCGAGATTGGCCGGGGCCTGCCATGACAGTCCGTTAGTAAACGGGCTGCGCACTGTGTGGGCATAATAGCGATATGTGCGACTAACGGCATCGAAGCGTGCATGGGCATCGCTATGGACCGGACGTATGCTGTAGATTACGATATCAGGTGCCAATAGCGAGTTCAGACCGCGCAGCAATCGCTCGCCTCGTTCCCCGTCAAGCGACACTTCGGCAGGCAAGTCAAAATGCGCAACCATCAACGAAGCACTAACTCCGGCATCCGTTCTGCCGGCACCGGTAATCGGCACCTCCGGCAGACGCATCACCGTTGCCAACGCCTCCTCAATGGCTTGCTGCACCGACATATCGCCCGGTTGCCGCTGCCATCCATGAAACGGCTTGCCGTTATAGGCAAGCCGCATGAAATAACGGTTAGTCATTTTCGAGGTAAGTGTAGCCGTAGAGCCCTGAGCGGTAGTTCGACAGGAACTCACGTCCTTCTTCAGGGGTAATCTTGCCGGCCTTCATCGCCTTGGTTACCCAAGTTTCAACGTTGCGCACCAAGCGTTTGGCGTCATACTGCACATAGTCAAGCACTTCTGCCACGGTTTCGCCATCGATAACCTTGTCGATTTCGTAGTGGTCTTTGTAGCAAGAGATATGAACGGCATTCGTGTCGCCAAAGAGGTTATGCATATCGCCGAGGATTTCCTGGTAAGCCCCTACGAGGAACACACCGAGATAGTAGGGTTCATCGGGCTTGATGGGATGAACAGGCAGAGCCTTGGTAATCCCCTGCGGCGAAATGAAGTTCGCAATTTTGCCATCCGAGTCGCAGGTCATATCCTGGAGCGTTGCCATCTTGGTAGGTTTCTCATCGAGGCGCGAAATGGGCACGATGGGGAACACTTGGTCAATCGCCCACGAGTCGGTCAGCGACTGGAACAGCGAGAAGTTGCAGTAATATTTATCGGGAAGCATCTTCGCCACCTTGCGAAGTTCCTCCGGTGGATGTTTCATCGACATGGTAACGTCGGCAACCTCACGCGCAATTTCCCAGAAAAGTTTTTCTGCCATTGCACGGTTGCGCAGGTCGACAATACCAATTGAGAATAGGTCGAGCGCCTCTTCGCGACATTGCAAAGCATCGTGCCACGACTCGAAAAGGTTCTGCTGATTCAGTTTGTCCCAAATCTCGTAGAGCTCCTTTACAAGTTCATGTTCGTCGCCTTTGAGTTCGTCGCTCTGGCTCCAACGGGGCAGATTGGTCGACTCCAACGCCTCGATAATCAGCACAGAATGGTGGGCCGCAAGCGAACGTCCACTTTCGGTCACGATGTTAGGCTGCTTCAGCCCATTCTTTTCGCAGGCGTCAACGATCGAATAGACGGCGTCGTTGGCATATTCCTGGATAGAATAGTTCATCGAGCTTTCAGAAGCTGATGAGCGGGTGCCATCATAATCCACACCCAGACCACCACCGATGTCAACATAATTAACATCGAAGCCCATCTTTGACAGCTGAACGTAGAACTGCATCGCTTCGCGCAGCGCGTTCTTGATGCGGCGTATTTTGGTAATCTGGCTACCGATATGGAAGTGGATCAGCTTCAGCCAATCCATGATGT
>CAZKYD010000152.1:0-4538 GCA_964556875.1 uncultured Alistipes sp. | reverse complement strand
AAGTGGAGGACGTTCAGGAAGTAGAGGATGTAACAGATGCTGAAATTGAGGAGGCAACTGTAACTGAAGCCACCCACACGCAGCCAACACCACATTCACATTCCACAGAGCCCGAGCCTATCACCCCGGATCCAATTGACCCCGAGCCAATCATTCCTGACCCTGAGCCAATTGATCCTGAACCTGATCCGACTAATCTGACACCAATCACTCCTAACCCGATTGAGCCCGGCCCAATTATTCCTGAACCAGAACCGGTTGACCCTTATGTCATTCCTATCGATCCAGATATCATCGATCCGGATATCTTTGATCCAGAGCCTCAGCCTGTCGATCCAGAGCTTATCGATCCTGAACCGGGGCCAGTACTCTATGGAGGCCCTGAAGGTTGGGAGGATTTTGATGGCCCCATTATTGACAGCGAAGACCTTGAAGACGATCTTGAAGACGGCCTTGAATTATAGATGCGTAATATGGTGGTAGATAAAAATACATTACCCGTAGGCTATGTCCTAAAAAGTCAAGACAATACTTACCGTATTGACGCTGTTCTCGGGAGAGGTGGCTTTGGAATAACCTATCTCGCCTCCGCAAAAATCAGCATCGGAAATATCCCCTTAAATGCACAATTCGCAATTAAGGAGCATTTTGTTAGCTCCGATTGTGAGCGAGAGCAGACGACAAGTCGTGTCGTCTACTCTAACCCGGCCAAGAGCAGAGTTGAGGATTCTCGTAGGGATTTTATAGCAGAAGCTAAGCGATTACACAAAGTTGGCGCCGGACACCCGAATATTGTAAAAGTAAATGAAGTATTTGAAGCGAACAATACCGCATACTACGTAATGGAATACCTTGATGGTGCGTCATTGCGGTCATGGGTTAAAAATAATGGTTCCATGACTGAGTATGAGATGTTGTCCATCATGAATCCAATCATAAGTGCAGTAAGCTATCTTCATGAAAACCGGATTACGCATCTTGATATAAAGCCGGATAATATAATGCTTACAAAGCAACATGATGGAAGCATTCGGCCTGTACTAATTGATTTCGGTTTATCAAAGCATTACAATAAGGACGGCAAACCGACGTCGACCATTAACACCTTAGGCTGTTCAGATGGTTATGCCCCTATAGAACAATATGCTGGCATTACCACATTTTCTCCATCTGCGGATATCTATGCAATTGGAGCTACAATGTGGTTCTGCTTAACCGGTAAAGACCCGAAGAAATCTACAGATATCACCAATTATGAACTAAAATCATTGTTGCCTTCAGCCATCTCTGATGAAACGAAGAATCTAATATTCAATGCCTGTACGACAGATAGGAATCTCAGGCATATAGAGCAAATCGGTACAGAATCTACGCCCCCATCCACGAATACAATTATTCTTGAGCTACCGTCAAAATCAAAACCATTTTTTATAAAAGCATGTTTTTTGGGGATTATTGGTTTATTCACAGTCTGTGTCGGTTGTTATTTCTGGCGTAATAATAGCAATAGCATACATAATGGTGAACCTAAGACTGAAGCTCAGGCTGATACACAATCCGAAGCCATGACAGATTCTGTGGTTTCCGAAAGTATACCAAATGATTTTGTTTTAGTACCAAGTGGGACTTTGAATAGTTCTCGCTATGCAAATAATGGGCTACCGATAGATTCTTTTTACATCTCCAAGTATGAATTAACTCAGAAGGAGTATCAGAAATATATGCAATTATACAGCAAAAATTACTTATTTCCTTATGATTATAACAATATGGTAGATTCAAAACGACGAGAGGTAAGAGGTGACAGTATTCCCGTGATCGCCTTATTTAAAGACATAGCAGAGTATTGTAATAAAAGAAGCCATTCTGAAGGTTATGCCGGCTTCTATGAAATAAATGGAGGCAAGGTATCAATTAATCCAAACAGCAACGGATACCGAATTCCGAATGAGCCAGAATATATATATGCAGCAACCGGAGGCGCCGAAAAGGATACACGTAAATATCCAGGCAGTGATAAGCTCAATGACATTGCATGGTACGGCGGAAATAGCGGTTTTAAACCACATGAAGTGGGCAAAAAAAGCCCGAATGCCATAGGCCTGTATGATGTAATTGGCAATATATCCGAATTTATATGGGACAAAACTTGTAACAAGTCTATGGCTATAACCGGTATGGATTATCTGAATTACATAGGAGCATCAGCCGAGGATATTTTTTACTCTGATCAAGCAAATGATATGAGTGGAGCAAGATTAGTTCTTATTACTAAACAAATGAATAATACAAATCTATGTCCACGAGACGGAGATACAGTCTTAAGTGTAAGCCTTGAATGAAAGTTCATCAAATAATCTCATTCATTCGTCCAAGACGCTGGAATAAGTTTGCTACAGCTCATTCTCGGTATTAATTTTGCATCATAAATCAATAAGCACTGATATAATGGAAAATCAAGACATTAAAACCCCTTCTGAAAAGGAGGTCACCGACAAACAGACAGAGAAGTTTGCCAAAGCAAAAAAGGTAGTCGGCAAAACAGCACAGTTGGCAGGCGCTGCCGGGCTGGGAGTTGCCGGTACGATGGCTGCAAATGCCATGAACGCTAAAGATGTCAATGTTGACGAAGCTGAAGCCATTACTCCGACAGAAGTCGATGATGTAACCGGCGAAGAAGCAGTCGTCGAAAATTCGGTTACTGATTTCGATCCAAACGATATCCGTATTGAAGATGTCGAAGAGGTTGAAATTGACCAAATTGATGGCGACGAGCGGATGATTGCGGAAGTAGAACCTGAGCCTATCACCGCTGAAAACCAAGATATCATCATGCCGGACAATCCCATCGTTGATAATCCTGAAGATTTTATTTGTGGATTACCTGACATTACTGGTGGCACTGCCACTATTGATGATTTAGTGGACGATATTACAACTGACATCATCTCTGACGACCTTGTTTAACACCCCAAAGACTATGCGCAAACAACTATGTACTCTTGGACTTATGATGCTTATGTCACTTTGTCCGACTGTGGCCTCAGCACAGCAAACACTTGAGGAAGCAACAGATAGCATCAAGAATATACTTACACTCGCTAAGCAAGGTGATGCTGTTTCTCAAAATGAAGTTGGTGGCTGGTATTACCGTGGCCGCCATGTAAAACAGAACTATGAAGAAGCTCTTCAGTGGTGGTCTAAATCTGCCAAACAGGGTAACGCCCAAGCTATAGGCAACATGGGATTATGTTATCAAACCGGTCATGGCATCGCTGCAGACTCATTAAAGGCAACTCAGCTATATCAAAAATCGATTAAGAATGGTAATGCCGCGCTACTTAAACAACATGTAGAACTTGCTCAAAAGGGCAATGTGTTTAGTGACATGCTTGTTGCATCATGCTACCAAAATGGTATCGGAGTGACAAAAAGCAACAATAACGCTATTCCATTCCTTACCAACGCAGCCAATCAAAATTGCGTAATAGCACAGCGTGATCTGGCACTACTCCTGCTAAATAGCAAAAAGCCGGAAGCGGCTGCTCCATGGTTTAAAAAGGCGTCCGACAATGGAGATGTTTCGAGCACGTTCTACTACGGCAAGATGCTTGTTGAGGGCCTCGGTATTCAGGCCAACAAGAAAGAAGGAGCAAACTATCTCCTCAACGCTGCAGAGACAGACTTTCCTCAAGCAATGTACTACGTCGGGAACTGTTATATGAACGGCGATGGTTTGACTAAAAACACCGAACAGGCTCTTAAGTGGTATAAACTCGCCGCCGGCAAAAATAATGCTCATGCACAATGGGAACTTGCACAATGCTATCGCACCGGCAATGGCACGTCTGTCAACTATGATCAAGCGCTCTATTGGTATTCCGAAAGTTCGCCTAAAGGATATAGTCGAGCATTCAAACAACTCATTACCGACTCTATCCCTAATTCTCCATTTGCCGCTTATGTCAAAGGCATGAAGGCATACTACGACAAAGATTACGACGCAGCGAGAAACCACTTCCAAGTTGTTGATAAAGCAAAAATTGCTGATGGGAAGGTTATGGAAGCTGTCATTTATGCTAATGCTTCCTATGCTAAATATAATCTCAAGAAGAGCTCTAAACTATTTAAGGAAGCTGCAAAAACTAATGCACAAGCCATGTACCTACTTGGGAAGCTTTATGAAGCAGGCAAAGGCGTGGAACAGAATACAGCTACGGCAGTTGATTATATATCAAAATCAGCAGAACTGGGATATAGCAATGCTGAGTGCGCTTTAGCTGATATGTATTACGAAGGACGTGGTGTTGAACAGAACTACGAAACAGCAGTCGCGTGGTATGACAAAGCTTATAAACAAGGGCAACTCACAGAGAATGCAGCAAACCGCTATGCCTCTTGTTACGAGAATGGCTGGGGTGGCCTTGAAAAAGATACAACAACGGCAGAGTCACTACGCAACCAGGATTGCAAAAACCACGTTAGCGATTTACTGAAGCAGCTATAAAAATATCGATTTCTCAATTGCGTCATTAGGA
>CAZKYD010000151.1:0-4693 GCA_964556875.1 uncultured Alistipes sp. | reverse complement strand
GATACATAATCGGGTCGCGGAAGTGCATATTTGAAGATGCCATATCAATCTTGGCACGTAACACACGTGCACCTTCCTCAAACTCACCTTTATTCATACGCTCAAAGAGGTCAAGGTTTTCTTCAACCGAGCGATCGCGATACGGGCTATTAACACCTGGGGTTGTAGGAGTACCTTTCTGAGCAGCTATTTCTTCTGAAGTTTGGTCATCCACATATGCCTTACCCTGCTTAATCAGACTAATAGCCAGATCATAAAGTTGTGGGAAATAATCTGAGGCATAACGTTCATTTTCACCCCAATCAAATCCAAGCCAGTGGATATCTTCGCGGATAGCATCTACATATTCCGTATCTTCTTTGATGGGGTTGGTATCATCAAAACGCAGGAAGCACTTCCCTCCGAACTTTTCCGCAGCACCAAAGTCCATGCAAATAGCCTTTGCGTGTCCGATGTGCAAATAGCCGTTAGGCTCTGGTGGGAAACGAGTTTGGAGTCTACCTCCATTCTTACCTTCCTTGAGGTCGTCAACGATTAATTGTTCTACAAAACTTAGCCCCTTTACTTCTTCGGGCATTTCTGTTTCATTTTTTTCAACCATAACGGAATAACTGTATTTTTGAAGTGCAAATATACACAGTTTTTTTCAATCCGCTTGCAGGTTTCGGGATTTATTTCGAAATTTGCGACTGCATAATAGAATGATTCTCCTCCTTGAATTATTAAGATTATACGTAAATATGTATCAATTTGCAACCTCTGAGACTACGCCTTCTCTTGTTATTGAGCAGGTTACATCCGCCATTGATGGTGGCTGTAAGTGGATCCGTCTTTTCGGCAATAACTTACCGATTGACACCATAAAGGATGTAGTTGCTAAATGCCAACAAACCGACATTATACTTATACTCGACAATAATGTTGAGCTCGTTGACCAGCTGCGCGTTCATGGTGTGCATTTAACAGATTGGACTCGTGGCAAATTAATTGAAATTCGCGAAAAATTAGGCCCGCATGCCATTATAGGGCTCACCTGCGAATCTTCAGAACGCTTAAATGAACTGAAGGGGTTAGATATTGACTATCTGACCATCCCCGCGCCTGAGACAGAAAATCTCACCGAGTTTTACCAATCATTTATCAACTTGCATCATTCATTAAAATTAGAAATACACCCCGTAGCAGCAGGCAATATTCCTGTTGTCATACGCCAAGCTATTTTAGCTACCGGCATTGAGGGGATTGAAATATCAGAAACATGGAATTTATAGGCATTATTCCGGCCCGCTATGCTTCCACTCGTTTTGAGGGGAAACCTCTTGCCGACCTTGGCGGAAAAACCGTGATAGAGCACGTTTATAGAAGAGTATCATCCGTGCTTAACCAAGTAGTTGTTGCAACTGACGACAATCGTATTTTTGAAGCCGTTGAGAAGTTTGGCGGAAAAGCCATTATGACATCAACGAATCATCGTAGCGGCACCGACCGATGCCTCGAAGCTTATGACAATTTCGGCAGCGACGCGGATGTTGTTATAAATATTCAAGGAGACGAACCGTTTATCGACCCACAACAGATACTTCAGTTAACAAAATGCTTTGAAGATCCATCTACCGATATTGCGACCTTAGCACTCCCCTATCCTCACGACGGCTCATATGAAGGCCTCTCTAATCCCAATAAGCCCAAAGTCGTTTTCGATCAGAACAACATGGCTTTATTGTTTAGCCGCTCAGTCATACCTTATATGAGAGGTGTCGACCAGGCTCAATGGCCCGCAAAAGGCGACTACTTCACACATATCGGGATGTATGCTTTTCGTATTGCAACACTGCGCGAAATCACACGCCTTCCTCAGTCTTCACTCGAATTAACGGAATCATTGGAACAGCTTCGTTGGCTTCAAAATGGCTACTCTATCAAAGTTGGGATAACCGACCGCCAAACCATCGGCATTGATACTCCTGCAGATTTAGAAAAAGCTCGCCAGCTACTTGCTAATATGTAAAATGTTGACCATGTTAAATCGTTCTATCCAACCGGCTACGTCCGATTTCTCAGCCCTCAATCTACCCTCTTTTGACGAGACCATTCTTCCAAACGGCGTTAAGTTATACACCCTTGATTCCGGCGATGAAGCCGTAACACGAACTACTGTCATGTGGAACGTAGGCTTGGTTGATGTTGATAATTCTGCAGCATTAGGATTGATGGCAAATATGCTCTCAGAGGGCTGTGGCAATCTTAATGGACAAGAGGTCTCTAACATCTTAGAATCCAACGGAGCGTGGTTTCGTGGATCTGCAACACGCCACTCTTTTGTTTTGACGCTTCACTGCTTAAATCATACAGCCTCCGACATATTTTCCATCTTAGGCAGTATAATAGCAACGCCCACATTCCCGGAAGAAGCACTGGAAAGCATTAAACAGAAACAAGCGTCTGAAAAAGAAGTCACACAGCGCAAACCGTCGTATCAAGCGAACTTAATAGCTCGACAAGCTCTCTATGGAGAGGGGCATCGATTAGCTCGCCAAGTGTCAGCAAAGGACATTCTCGCAGTAAAACGACATGAACTCGTCGAGCTACATCAGGGCATAATGCTGGCAAATGTCCCCACAATATTCATATCCGGCAAAGTCACAGAAGAGGTACTTTCCATAGCCAAATCTGTATTTGGCTCATTAGAGTTCTCCATAGACTCTCTACACAACCTGCATCGCATCATTGACACTCCGGAACCATTAACTGCTACAAATACAGTCACAAAGGCAATGCCGGAATCGATGCAAACCGCCATTCGCATTCAAATACCAACCATCAAGCGAGAGCATCCCGATTTTGACACATTACGCTTTGCCATCATAGCTCTTGGCGGATATTTCGGAAGCCGATTAATGAGCAACATTCGCGAAGATAAGGGATACACCTACGGCATCACTGCTTCGTTAATTCCATCTCTTGAAGGAAGCAATATTATCATCAGTTGCGAATGTGACAACAAATATTGCGACGCTGTAATTACAGAAATCAACAACGAAATCAACAGACTTGCCACAGAGCCCATGCCCACTGAAGAACTTTTAACAGTTCGCAGTGTTTTAGTCTCAGCTCTTGCAAATGTACTTGATTCGCCTTTTACAATTTCCAGTTTCCGCGAAATGCTAACATCATTAGGCCTATCCGACTCCTCGTTTAATCACCAATTCAACAGAGCAATGACGATAACGCCTGAAGAAGTTATGGAAATTTCTCAAAAATATATCAAAGAGACTCCATATATTATCGCACTTGCAGGAGGCCAGCCCAGTTAGCAACTTTTAACAGCCCGAGTTGCGTATATTTTTGTAATTTTGTAACAGAATATAATAACCCAACAGATATCTTTAAACAATGAAGAAAAGCGCATTGCAGCAAGCTCGTGCCGCTTACCAGCCGAAGCTACCCATCGTGCTCACCGGTAACGTTAAGGCCGTAGAAGGACAACCTACCCAGTCAGTTGCCGATCAGGAAGACATCAAAAACCTTTTCCCCAACACTTACGGTCTTCCCGAACTGAAGTTTGAAAAATCATCAGCTACAGCTCCCTCTAAGCCCATCAATGTAGGTGTTATCCTTTCAGGTGGTCAGGCCCCCGGCGGTCACAACGTCATTAGCGGTCTTTTCGACGGTATCAAGAAAATTCACAAAGAATCACATCTTTATGGTTTCCTCATGGGCCCCGGTGGTTTTGTTGATCACCAGTACGTAGAACTCACTTCTGACATCATCAACGACTATCGTAACACCGGCGGTTTCGACATCATCGGTTCAGGTCGTACAAAGTTAGAAACCAAAGAGCAGTTCGACAAGGGTCTGGAAATCCTAAAGGAGCTCAATATCTCTGCATTGGTCATCATCGGTGGTGACGACTCCAACACCAATGCTGCCGTGCTTGCAGAATACTACAAGAACATTAATGCCGGCGTTCAAGTAATCGGTTGCCCCAAGACAATTGATGGTGACTTAAAGAACGACGTTATCGAAACTTCTTTCGGTTTCGACACCGCTACCAAGGTTTACTCAGAAGTGATCGGCAATATCCAGCGCGACTGTAACTCTGCTAAGAAATACTGGCACTTCATCAAACTGATGGGCCGCTCAGCAAGCCACATCGCTCTTGAATGCGCACTTCAAACTCAGCCCAACGTCTGCATCATCTCTGAAGAAGTTGAAGCAAAAGATATGACCCTCCAGCAGGTTGTAGACGAAGTTGCAACTGTAGTTGCTAAGCGTGCTGCTAAGGGCATGAACTTCGGTACTGTGCTCATTCCCGAAGGTCTTATCGAATTCATTCCTGCTGTTAAGCGCCTGATCGCTGAACTCAACGATCTTCTCGCAAAGAACGCTGCTGAATTCGCAACTGTAGATGCTGCTGATCAACGCGACTACATTATCAAGCACCTCTCAGAAGAAAATGCGGCTGTTTACGAGTCTCTCCCCCTCGGCGTTGCTCGTCAGCTCAGCCTCGATCGCGACCCCCACGGCAACGTTCAAGTTTCACTTATCGAGACTGAAAAACTCCTTTCTGAAATGGTTGGCAAGCGTCTTGCTAAATGGGCTGCCGAAGGCAAATACAACGGCAAGTTTGCTTCACTTCACCACTTCTTCGGTTACGAAGGACGTTGCGCAGCTCCCTCTAACTTCGATGCTG
>CAZKYD010000150.1:0-4794 GCA_964556875.1 uncultured Alistipes sp. | reverse complement strand
TATTTATAATAGCCAAGGCGTTGCCGAAGTTGCCCTTCGATAGCTCCGACACCCAGTCGGGGATATCGTTGCTGATCGGGCAGCCTTTCTTACAATTAGGCACCTTACAATGGAGGCAGCGTTGCGCCTCGCGGATAGCCTCTGAGAGAGTATATTGTTCAGATACTTCCTTAAAATTTTCCATTATTTCTTTACAATATTCACACGGTTCCAAACGGCGAGTCCAAGGGTTAAGACAACCAACAACGCCGAACCGATCCATTTGAGTGAGTGAGTCAACTCAAAGATCAGCCATGACAGCGGGCTGGATGCAAAGTCCAGACTACCACCGGAGAAACCTTCAGGAATAGCCACGGCAGCGTCGCCGGTGGCATTATATACGTCTTGTGCTGCAAGTGTGAAATAGGGAGCGAGGTGGGTTACCATAAGCAGACCCAACACAATCACAACAAGCCCCACAATAAATGTCTTTACCACATTTCCCTTTGTGTAAGGGAGCACCAAGGGGAATACATAGAACATTCCCGCCAACGAGGCAAGGGGGAGGAATTGATTACCGGGGAGAACAACTGCGACAAGCAATGTAACCGGGATGAGGAGCAGCGATACAACCAATGTAGTAGGATGACCGATTACCAAGGCCGGGCTCATACCGATATTCAAGCCTTCAGCTCCTTTGAATTTCTTTGCGATAAGTTGACGAGTGGCGTCGCTAATCGGGCGTAACCCTTCAATAAATAGAACGGTAATGCGGGGAATAAGTTCCATAACCGCTCCCACCTTAATTCCCAAACCAAGAATGTAGGGGATATTATCTACAATTTCAGCGAATGAGCTACAAGTCAAGCAGCCGATACCGATGCCGACAATTACACCCAAAAGAAGCGGTTCGCCGAGTACACCGAACTTCTTCTTCAGTCCTTCTGCATCAATATCAAGTTTGCTGAACCCGGGGATTTTATCCAGCCCCTTATTGATTACCATCGCAAAGGGAACAAAGCCGGCGCAGAAAGGCTGAGGAATAGAGATTCCATCCATTCCTTCATAGAAGCCTTGGAATTTCTTGGCAGTAAAATCGGCAATTACAAGGGTAATGATGTAGCAAATAATTGCGGCAAAAAAGCCCCATGCAATTGAATCGGAAGCGAAATAAACTACTGCCCCGATAAAGGCAAAATGCCAGTAGTTCCAAAGGTCTATATTTACGGTGCGAGTTGTTTTTGTTGCCAGCATCAAGAGGTTTACACCCAGGCAAACCGGAATGATAAATGCACCGATAGCGGTGTTATAAGCAACAGCGGCAGCTGCAGGCCACCCCATATCGAACACTTGCAGGCGCAGGTCGTAAATACCTACCACAGTATTCAGAGCCGGGCCCATGCTGGAGGTCAGCAGTGCGGTGACAACAGATAAGCCTACGAAACCTACACCTACTTTTAGTCCACTTTTAAGAGCATCGCCAAACTTAATGCCGATACATAGACCTAAAATGGTGAAGATAACCGGCATCATTACGGCGGCTCCTAAGCCGATAATATATTTGAATACTTCTTCCATATTCCTTTATTTAAGAGTCACTTTTAATGGTGAGCTGATTTTTGCTTTTTCAGTTTCGAGGATTTTGTTCCAAGCATCAATACTTGCAACGCCCCCCTTTGTCCAGCCAGAGCCCCAATAATAGGTGTAGCTTTCGCCGGGCTGATAAGTATTATAGAGCAACAACTGCCCTACAGCATTCGCAACAGTCTCATTAAACGGCTGATAGCTAATTTTATCAGCCTTATCAGCGAGTACTCCCACGAAAATTTCGCCGTTGCCGGCAGTAATATTGTCGGTTTGATCGGCATAACTGATATAGCTCAGTTCGCGATTCACAACATAGTTGCAATTATCGCTGTGAATGGCGATTCCGGCAACAACCGGGTGTTGATCGTTCAACCCGTTATAAGTTGTAGTTGTGCGATTTAGCCATGCTCCTGCATCGAGAGTCACAATGCGAGTTTCAACTACCGGAGAGTTGTCAACCGCGATGGTGTCAATCGTAAATTTTACGGTCATGCGCAGTGGGCCGTTATCCAACAGTTCAAACTTATTGTAGGCACAGGGATAACAAATCTCCCCCTTCCGGTCAACCAATGCATTCATGCCGGCCCCTAAGGTCGGGCCAACCGTATAACCGTCAAAGCCGCAACCATGATCGACATGATAGGAAATGCCTCGCTTATGGTCATCATCATAGAACTTTGTCAGGATAGGATAGGCTACAGACTTTGTCCAGATATCATATCCATATACCTTACCCCCACCCTGACGGAAAATCGGGCCGTATAAGCGATAACCGCTATGATCATTTTCCCAAGCGAAATCGTCCTGACAATCTGGGCGATAGATACCTACAGCGATAGAGTCAACCGTCTGCGGTTTTCCGGCAGTAATAAAATATTTTGATACCGATTCAGGAGCTACAGCAGTTGGGAATATTAGTTTTCCGTCATGAGTCAGCTGATATGCAACTTCCTGATTTTCCGAATTATGGATTACAAAATCAGAGCCGAAACGCGATGTAACGTTGTCGGCATCAATCTCTACAATTTCGTTGTTACGCTCAAGATTGAGCTGATTTTCTACAGAAACAGTAATCTTCTGCCGGCAACATGCCGACAGAAGAATTGCTGAAACTATGACTAATGAGAGTCTCATTTAGGTTGTTTTCCGATATAAGCAAGAATACCTCCGTCAACGTAAAGGATATGACCGTTCACGAAGTCTGACGCTGAGGATGCGAGGAACAGAGCCGGGCCACCAAGGTCGTCGGGTGTGCCCCAACGAGCAGCAGGTGTCTTAGCGATAATGAAAGAGTCGAACGGATGACGAGAGCCGTCGGCCTGACGTTCGCGCAGCGGAGCGGTCTGCTCGGTAGCGATATATCCCGGGCCGATACCGTTACACTGGATATTATATTCGCCATATTCAGAGGCGATGTTGCGAGTAAGCATTTTCAAGCCACCCTTTGCAGCAGCATAAGCGCTGACGGTTTCGCGGCCAAGTTCGCTCATCATTGAGCAGATATTGATAATCTTACCGCCCCCCTTCTTAATCATTCCGGGGATGACAGCCTTAGAGCAGATAAACGGACCTACGAGGTCGATATCAACAACCTGACGGAAATCCTTTGCTTCCATTTCATGCATCGGAATACGCTTAATGATTCCGGCATTGTTAACAAGAATGTCGATAGTGCCAACAGTTGCTTCGATGTCAGCCACCATAGCTTTTACAGCTTCTTCGTTCGTAACGTCACACTGATAAGCCTTGGCATCAATACCGAGTTCTTTGTAAGCCTTGAGGCCACGTTCAATAGTAGCGGGGTTGTTGCAGTTGAACACGATTTTTGCTCCGGCGCCAGCCAGAGCCTTTGCAATTGCGAGACCGATGCCGTAAGCCGCACCGGTTACGAGAGCAACTTTGCCCTCAAGTGAAAAGTTAACCATATTCAGTTCTGTTTATTTCTTTTTACGTAGATATTCACAAATTCTTCAAGCGCTACTCGCTTTCTTAGCGCTCTTTTACCTAATATTACGAATAACAGATTAGAATTACTCAATTATACCACCATGTTAATTCCGGATTTCATAGATCTATATCATGGTTTCTTATTGCTTATCATCATATATACGTCATGACTATGTATTATATTATAATGAGAAGCAGCGTAATTTTCGGTTGCATGAAAAAAAATCAACAAATTTCTCAATCCGATTAGGTAATTGCGAACAGTGATTCGTATTTACTCATGAACATAGGAAGATTTTTCAGGTAAGTATAGATTAGTTTTTTTCATGTATAATTAGATATAGTTAGTTTAAGTTTTTCATTAGATATGGCATTCCGTTAGTGATTTGGTTTCTAATGAAACGTACTCCTCTAAGGAGAATAAAAAGATTGTTTAAGGTTAGATTATAATGAATACAAGGATGAGCGATTCATCCTTGTTTTCGTTTATCCCATAAATTGAGTAAATTTGTAAACGTAATCGTATTAGTTATCGATAAGACATAGTAACTACATTTTTCCATTGCCATGACTAAATATCTCATAAGCATTCTTACTTTTATATTCGTCGTTTTCCCTTCAGCAGGAAAAATTTCTCATCCGTCGCTACTTTTCACGCCGGAAAGAGTCAATGCGGCCTTAAAACGAGTAAAGACCGACACCGTGCAAGCACGTGCCTGGAACGATATTCAAACTAAAGCCGAGGAGTTACTGCAGAAGAATGATATTCGGCAGATGGAATATTTAGCTTTGGCTTATCAGGCAACCGGCGACAATCGGTTTGCCGATAAGTTGCGCACTATGTTGCTCGATATTGCTAAAACAGAATCGTGGGCAGATAAGGAGATGATGCAACGCACTCCGGCTTGGCGTAGCGAACTGCAAATGGCTCATAAATCTTTCCAGATTGCCTTAGCCTACGATGCTATATATAACAAGCTCTCTGCTTCCGACCGCAAAACTATTGCCAATGGCGTTTGGAGATTGGCAGGAGAACCGTTGCTGGGCGACTGGCTGTTAGAGCCATCGCGCATCCACTCGCTGAATTCGATGGGCCACAATTGGTGGTCATCATGCGTTGGGATGGGCGGCTTGCTCGCCTTGGCAATCTCGAATGAAGTGTCGGAGGCTGAGAAGGCGGCAAAGGTAGCCGTTGAGGCTTTACCGGAATGGTTCAACTTTGCAGGAGATGTTATCCAAAACAAGCCTAAAACGTTCGACGATGCCGGCGGTATGTATGAG
>CAZKYD010000149.1:1325-5036 GCA_964556875.1 uncultured Alistipes sp. | reverse complement strand
CGAACATCAAGACCTCGGTACCCATACCCAACGACAGCAGGAAGTTACCGCCGGGAAGGTGAAGGAGCTTGAACAATGCGCCCCAGATTACGATAGCCGCACCGATTGAGTATGCGAAATTGAAGAAACGCTGACCCTTGTCGGACGAAATCCATGCCGATAGGCCTCGTTTATATTGTTTATACTTTCCCATTGATACGTTTCTGAGAAATATTCTGTATAGAAATTTGCTATACTTTAATTAAAATCACTAACTACGACTGTTGGCTTATTTGCCCGACTTCTGTCCTTTGGCAAAGCCTATTTGCGAGCGAACGCAACGGAATCCGATATACGAACGCTGTTCGTTCTGGAATTCCCACATTCGGATATCGCTTCGGATATTATGAGCAACGTCCTTCCAAGAACCGCCGCGTACGATCTTACGCTTCATGCGATAAGGATCCTCCTTGGCTGCATCGTAGCGATATTCGGGATTAAGGTCGGAGGTCAGATCCTGCACGGTTTCAACATATGCTGTCGAGGTCCATTCGCTAACGTTGCCGGCCATATCGTAAAGGCCAAAGTCGTTAGGCGCATAGGTACCAACGCGCGATGTAATCAGATGACCGTCCTTTACGTAGTTACCATCGTTAGGCTTAAAGTTGGCATAGAAGCAACCCTTATCCTCGCTCATGGTAAGGTCACCCTCCCAAGGATACATGTTTTGGTTCTCGCCTGCACGGGCTGCATATTCCCATTCAGCTTCGGTTGGTAAGCGATAAGGTTCGATATATACGCCTTCCTTGCCGAGCGAACGCTTCAGATAATCTGTACGCCAGTTGCAGAACGCATTGGCCTGCTCCCAGCTCACACCAACAACGGGATATTCGCTGTAGCCGCCATGACTGAAGTACATACGTACGTAGGGTTCATTGTAGGCGTTCTCGAAGTCGTTAACCCAGCAGGTAGTGTCGGGATATACATTAACTATATATGTATTGAGGAAATCGTAGTCGCCGGTCAATCCGCGAGAGATTGTCTGACGAACAATTTCGCCTTCATCATTGATGAATGCTGTATCCTTTGAGATAACAGGCACATCACTGGGGGTAGCTAAGTCGGTATTATAAACTCGCTTGCTGGGATCCAGACGGTTGCGACGCTTGGCAGCTTCCGTATGATTGAAGATTTCGTAGCGATAGTTCATCTGAGTAGGGTCGAGTTCGCGTGCTCCGGAGATAGGATTCGTGCGGTAAACGCTCTCGATAGCTCGCTGAGCATCTTCGTCGGCGTTGCGCCAGGGAATTGGCTTATTCCAATTCAAGTGAGGCGTAATCGGGTTGCCCTGCTTATCTTCTTCGATTTTGTAGGCTTCATTACCTCCGTAAGCCGGGTCAGCCAAGCGTTCACGGATAATCGAGTCGCGTACCCAGAATACAAACTGCTTGTATTTCGAGTTTGTCACCTCGGTTTCATCCATCCAGAATGCATCAACCGACATACCCTTGGTGTCTGCAGCTAAATTCCAGGCACTGTCGGCCTGCTGCGGCCCCATTTCCATCGAACCGCGGCTAACAAGCACCATGCCGTAGGGAGTAGGCTCCGACCACGACGTTCCGCCCACACCGGTAACTTCACCGCCGGCCGAACCGCCGCTACGCGATGAAGCGCAACTGGCTGCTGACAACATCAGCACCGATGCGGGAAGGATGTATAACGAAATTTTTTTCATATTCTGAAGTTGTTGTAAGCGAGTTTTTACATAATGCGAACGCTCCTATGGCGATTGCGATTTTTCTCCGAGAAATCCATCTTCAGGCTATAGCCTAAGAAGAGTTCGTAGCTACCGGTAGTAGCGCTGGAGATTGAGGTCAGCGGATAATCGTAGCTAAATCCGGCGAAGAAGCCCTTCCATTCAGCCGAAATTACGGCATATACGGCATCCTTCCAGCGGTAACCTACGCCTAAAGAGAGGAATTTATTATAGCGTCCGCGCAGCGTTGCCTCCCATGTTGTGAAGGTCAAATCGGTCTTCACCAATGCAGAGGGTAACACTTCAAATAACGTATTTTTTATTTTTATATTGCTTCCGGCCATAAAATATAGCGTTCTGCCTATTTGAAACTCATAACTTTTCTCATCGCTGCTGCTATCGCTGCCCGACTCGGAAGTAAGGCTGACCGAAGGAGCCGTCAGATGCGTACCGGAAATACCAACCCAGAATTTAGGATGGGTATAAAAGATACCCGCACTGACATCGAAGGCATTGCCGGCGATATCCTGCATCGGGATGGCATCGTCGTTGGATTGGTGATAATCGTCATCGTCGGGGATATAAACATCCGTACCGGTAAAGGTTTCGTTGACAAATCCAACCTGCGCACCGATTGAGAGCTGTCCCTTCAGCAGTTTCTGCTTATAAGCAAGCTGTACGCCAAGGTTCAAGTTCTTATACAAACCCATTGATTCCTGTTGCATTACAACGCCTACACCAAATCGCTTCTTCAGCAATACCAAAGGCATATCGCCGGAGAGCACAAACGTAGTTGGAGCACCGTTAATGCCGGCCCACTGCATACGTCCGCCACCTCGAATCTTCAAGAAGTCGGTCGTACCGATAGCAGCCGGATTATAATAGTTCGGCACTTCGAAATATTGCGAGAACTGAGCATCCGATTGAGCGGCAACCTCGGTCGGGACCGACAGGATTGCAAGCAGCAGAAGCAGAGGCAGAATATTATGTAGGCGTCGTATCATGATGGAGTTATTCAAAATAGAATGACAGGACAACCATCTGAGTGGTAGCCTTTTTCAGAGAAGCGTTGACATTTATTTTCGTAGGGTCATCGACCAAGTCGGCGCGGTCATGAACTACGCAGTCACTGAGCCCAAAGCAGAACTTCAATTCCGGAATCAACTTAAAATACGGCAGATAGAAATCGCAACCGAAGCCAACAGATATCATAAATTCCGAAGGCTTGGTCTTGATGAAATCCGAACTCTTTTTAGCAACGTCAATCGACGGAATAATACCACCGATTACGTAAGGGCGCAAATTGCGCATACGCTGCGCAGCATATTTAAGTTCCAGGGGCAGCACCAAATAGGCCGATTTCAAGTCCTGCGTCTCCAGCACACCATTGTTTACATCGTAAAAATTAAAAACACGGTTACCAAACCAGAGGCCCGGACTCATTCTGAACGAGAAATAGTTATTAATACGGAGTTCGCCCAATACGTTGACGCAAAAACCCGGGTTATATGACGGTTGCGACAACTGCCAGGCCTGACCATCCTCGGTAACATAGCCGTTATGATGCAGGCTCATACCGAAGCTGTTCATACCTACCGAAAAGCCCAAATGAAAGAAGCGCATATCGGCATACGGACGATTCAGCACCTTATCATTCAGCTTCTTTGCCGATAGCGGCATCGCTGAAAGCATTGAGCCTACAAAGATTGCAGCCATCAAGATGCGCCCAATCCGACTTGATATTTTCGTTTTTACACTCATTAATTATTTAACGCCCCCTGCCCTACTTTATTGCAAGCGTCGCTCAAAATTTCAACTCCAACCGTCATTCCCCGGCTCCATCGCCTCCCCTCCATCCAACCCCTACTTCGCAAATCAAGCAACCCCATCAGCCCGGATTTCCGTCAATCTTTAAAGCAAATCTCCGTCATTTCTTAAAGTAATTCTCCGTCAAACCTTAAAGTAAAATCCCGTCA
>CAZKYD010000149.1:0-1225 GCA_964556875.1 uncultured Alistipes sp. | reverse complement strand
CCGTCAAACCTTAAAGTAAAATCCCGTCATTTCTTAAAGTCAACTAATATTTTCCCCAAATTCATTCATACGTACACACCATATATCTCTATGAATAAACACATTAGCTCACATCTTTTCATAAACAGCCTTAAAACAACTTATATCGGCATTGTTAGGTATATCCGTAGGGGACAAGACATCGTCCATTGAAATATGATTTTAGTCCAGATCAAACACAAAAAAAGAAGAGAGGAGAGCCAGTTAGGAAGAATCCGAATGACAGCTGTCGAACCTAAGGAATATGCGAAAGACATTTCCCTTTTCCGAATCGGCGGATTTCGGTATATGCGGAAAATGTAGTAATTTTGCAGGCGAAATTACCGAGTGCTTGAAACCTCGTTAAAAACAAGACAAATGAAAACACAAGATAAAAAAGCTACGGCCTTCTCGCTGCCGTTCCTGGTGTTGACCGTGCTGTTCGTGGTCTGCCTGATTGTAGCCAACCTCGTTGAAATCAAAACCGTCAGCTTAGGTTTTATGACCGTCACGGCCGGACTAGCCGTTTTCCCCGTATCCTATATTATTAATGACTGCATTGTTGAAGTCTACGGCTTCCGCAACGCGCGTTTCGTTATCTGGCTAGGCTTCGCAATGAGCCTACTGGTAGCCATGATGCTCAACATCGCGATATGGCTACCGGGAGGAGCCGACTGGCACGACCAAGCCGCTATGGAAGCCGTCTATAGCTCCGTGCCCCGAATAATGTTTGCCAGCTTCGCCGCCTTTATCTGCGGTTCAATGGTCAACGCCTACGTAATGAGCCGCATGAAGCAATCGGCCATCGCCTCGCGCAAAGACTCCGTTGTCAAGCTATCGCTGCGCGCCATCGTCTCCACGCTCTGGGGCGAAGGCGTCGACTCGCTAATTTTCTTCCCGATAGCCTTCGCCGGAACGCTGCCCGGCTCTACGATCATCAACCTGATTCTGACCCAAACCCTACTGAAGACCGTCTACGAAATCATTATTCTTCCGGTAACCGTCAACGTCATCCATCGCCTCAAGCGACTCGAGCATATCAGCGCCAACTAGCCCCTTCCCGGTAGCCATTCCCCGGCGAGAGCGTTTCCTATAAAAGCAGCCAAAAGTTGGTCCATTTACCACAATTATAGGAGATTATTTAATTTTTTCGGCCGAAAATTGCTGCTGTTTCAGAAAAAATCACGATATTTGCAGTTGCATTTTG
>CAZKYD010000148.1:0-5137 GCA_964556875.1 uncultured Alistipes sp. | reverse complement strand
AAAAGATGACTTGAATGTATATATGCATATTTTGCAAACTCGCGATAAGCTTGCCAGCGAAAACGATCCGATAAAGGAATCGTTCGACCGCAATTTTATGGACCCTATAGTAAAGGGATTTAAGATAAAAGAGCATCATAAAGGTAATGTGCTTATTGATGTTACCTCTTTCTTTGCAGAAGACGAGAAGCTTATTTCTCCGATAAAAGATAGCGATCCATTGGCAAAATTGCTCAGCGGACGCAGTGGAATAGATGGTACATTCTATTCTGACGGTTCTGCAATTACGTCTGTAAAAGCATTCCCCGAGAATATTGAGATAGAGAGCCGTTTGGCTTACACCACACCCAAGGTGCGTTCACCTTATACGGTTTCGATGTCGCGTTCGATAGTGCGTTTGCCTGATGATCCGATGCCTGTGCGTATTAAGGACAACAGAGTTGGTTTCTTCTCTGACACACAACGTATATATAGTTCGGATGCCGATCGCGTTGAGGAATATCAAATTATAAACCGTTATCGTTTGGAACCGAAAGAAGAAGACCGCGACGCTTATTTCAGAGGTGAGCTGGTTGAACCTAAAAAGAAGATAATATATTATGTAGATTCTGCATTTCCCGAGAAGTTCAGAGGCGCTATAAAAGAGGGTATAGAGTATTGGAATGTGGCTTTTGAGGCAGCCGGATTCAAAAATGCCATTGAAGCGAGAGATTATCCTACCGACGATTCCGATTTCGATCCTGATGACATTCGCTATTCGTGCGTGCGCTATTGTGTCACACCTACGGCCAATGCCATGGGCCCGTCGTATGTCGATCCTCGCACGGGCGAAATTCTTGGTAGTGACGTAATTTGGTATCACAATATCCTCTCGTTGCTCCATAATTGGCGTTTTACGCAGACTGCTGCTGTAGATCCTCGAGTGCGCACAAAGACATTCTCCGATTCGGTGATGTATGAATCGCTAACCTATGCAGCAGCCCACGAGATTGGTCACTGCCTTGGTTTGATGCATAATATGGGTGCTTCGTATGCTTATTCAATTGAAAACTTGCGCGACCCTGAATTTACTCAGAAGTATGGAACTACTCCAAGTATAATGGACTATGCGCGTAATAACTACGTAGCGCAGCCGGGCGATGTGGAACGTGGTGTTAAATTAACACCTCCCTCTATCGGCGTTTATGACATACACGCCATAAATTGGGGGTACAGACTTATAGAAGGAGCCAACACTCCGCAAGAAGAGAAACCTACGCTCGACGAATGGATTAGAGCTAAGGGTGGCGATCCTATGTATGAGTTTGGCGCTCAACAGGTGCTCGGTGTGATGGATCCAACAGACCAGACTGAAGATTTAGGTAATGACCATGTTACAGCCGGAACATTAGCTGTTTCCAACTTGAAGATTATCATGAATCATTTTGAGGAATGGGCAGGTGAATCCGGTGAAAGCTATGAAGACCTTGCCGAAATGTATGAGGCTGTAGTGAAGCAGTATTTGCGCCATGTAGGTCACGTATATCCATATATTGGAGGTGTCGAATTTAAAGAAGTGCGTCAAGGTCATGACGATGGCGATGCTCGCCGTTACTTCTCAAAAGTCGACCAAAAGAGAGCTATGGACTGGTTGCTTAATGAAGCCCGTACCAATTCATGGCTTATGCCTGAAAAGCTTATGTCGAAGTTCGAATCTCCCTACCAGTGGCAAAGCAAGTTCTTGCGCAATGTGGCAAACTGCTTTTTTGACCCTACTTGCTTTTATCGTATAAAGAAGGGCTACGAGCAGAATTCAAAAGAGAATTATGCGCTTGACGATTTTATGGACGATGCCATGAAGGGGCTGTTCAAAGCATCGTATGAAGGTAAGGCTCTTGACGATGTAGAACGAGCTTTGCAGACAGCTGCGATAGAGGCTATGACCAAGTATTCAGGTCTTGCTACATCAGCCAAGAGCAGCTCATCGTCTATCAGCGATGAATCAGAGTATCAAGCTACTTTGGCCGAGCTTGCTCAACCTTCAATCCCATGTTCGGGCGATTACCGATATCATTCTGTAAGCGCTGACGAAAGTCGCCAGTTCTTCCGCCTGGTATTTGGTGAGCCTGTTATTCCGCAAATCGATCTTCGTGCCATGATGTCGGCACGTTTGCAGCAGGTGCTCACACTCTATCGTCAGAAACGTCAGAGTACAAGCGACAAAACGACGCGCAATTATTATGAATATCAGATAAGAGCGCTTGATCAACTTCTAAATCCTAATAAATGAGTGCTAAGTTAAACCAATCTAATATCCGGACAGTTATCTTATGAAACAATTTTTGTTGATATTATTATCCGTTTTCCTATACGTCTCGGCTATGGCTCAGTCGCAAGACGTACGGAAAGTTACAGGTGTAGTCGACGATGAAACGGGTGAACCGCTTATTGGTGCGACTGTGAAGGTGGCTGATACAAAATATGGTGCAGCTACCGATATAGATGGGAAATTTACTCTCCTGGTGCCGGTTGCTACAAAAAACAGCAAATTGGTTGTGTCATATGTCGGTTATAAGACTAAGACTGTTGATATGCCGGCAGGAGTAGACAATTTCCATGTTACTCTTGATATCGATGCTACCGAATTTGATGAAGTGGTGGTAATCGGTTATGGTACGGCTAAGAAGTCGGGCCTTACATCGTCGGTCGAAGTGATAAAAAGCGACGATTTGCTGCGTATGCCGGCCATGAATGTTGACCAAGGCCTTGCCGGATTGGTATCAGGTCTTGGCGTTATGAATACCACCGGCGACCCTTCGTCGGGAACGGAAGCTACGTTAAGTATCCGTGGTAATACGGGCAATCCTTTGCTCGTAATTGATGGTGTGCCGCGTTTGGGTACTAACACCAACGACGGAGAGATGCGTCTTAGCGACCTTAACCCTGAAGATATAGAAAGCATATCGGTGCTAAAAGATGCCGCTGCCGCTGCCGTATATGGCGCTCGTGCCGCTAACGGTGTAATACTTGTGCAAACAAAGCGCGGCAACGAAAGCAAAACGAGGGTAAGCTATCGCGGACAGTTCAACTTCGAAGAGGCTACTTATTTGCCAAAATTCCTTAATAGTTATCAGTTTGCGCAGCTTTACAATAGAGCCGTTGAAAACTCTGCAAGCGATATCTACACACCTTATGATTTGTCGCTTATCGGCAGCAATCCCGACTTGTATGGCGATGACAATATGCTCGATTATCTTAATAAATGGGGCTCATCGCAACGTCATGCCGTTTCTGTGTCGGGAGGTGTGAAGTCTGTACGTTACTATGTGTCGTTAGGCTATACCAACACAAAAGGCTTATATTCCAACATAGGACGTGACCGCTACAACTATTCGGCTAAACTCGATGCCGATTTGTATAAGGGTCTTAATCTGTCGGTCGATATTACCGGTTCAATCTCT
The DNA here is from genome assembly GCA_964556875.1 of uncultured Alistipes sp. Taxonomy (GTDB): domain Bacteria; phylum Bacteroidota; class Bacteroidia; order Bacteroidales; family Muribaculaceae; genus UBA7173. Next base: position 1,697 of record CAZKYD010000148.1, on the reverse strand, counting down.
GATTACAAAAACACCAGCTCTACGACTCTCGATCAGGCTTATGAGTATTCGCCTCTTGAAGTGCTTAGATACTCTGATGGACATCTTGCCAGCCTTGAAGGTGCTAACCCGCTTATAGCTGTCGAAGGATTGGGCGGATATGAAAAGAATAAATCCGATTTCAATACCGTAAATGCCAATCTTACTTACGAATTGCCGTGGGTTAAAGGCTTGAGCGTATACCTTAAGGGTACAATGGATATGAACCATAAAAATACTACCGAATTCGAGAAACCTGTAGAACTATATATTTATGATGCAGCTACAGGCACTACATATCCCGATGAAAACACCGTATACCCTAAAGCCACAATTTCAATGTCTGACCGTCATCAAAGCGTTGACAATAAATTGTTGGAGTTTGGTGTAAATTACAACAATACATTTGCAGAAAAACATAATGTAACCGGTCTTGTTGTGGTCAATTATCAAGATTACAAAAACAAGTATCTAAAGGCCACAAACAATAATATGCCCGGCGAATATCCTGAAATTATTGGTACGACTACAAATGCCAATATCAACGGAAGTGAGTACTACAGCCAGCGTGCATCTGTAGTCGGTCGTGCTACTTACGGCTACGACAATCGCTATTTCGGCGAATTTAGCTTCCGCGTGGATGGCTCAACTCGTTTCGCTCCTGAAAATCGATGGGGTTTCTTCCCTACTATTTCAGGTTCATGGGTTATTTCTAACGAGCCTTTCTTTAAGAATGTTTCACCATCTGTTATGTCGCAGGCAAAGATTAGGGCATCGGCCGGTATACTCGGCGATGACGGCTCTGTAGGCGATTATAGCTATTTACAGCAGTATAGCTTCTCATATACAAATGGCTATCCATTTGGTGGATCCTGGACACAGGGCATTCTCCCTTCTGTAAGTTCTTATCCAAATAAGAATCTTAAATGGGGCAAGTCGAAAGATCTTAACTTCGGCCTTGATATGGGATTCTTTAACAACCGACTATCGGCTTCGATAGAATGGTATGAGAGAGTGCGCACGAACATGGTCACAAGTGCCGAGACATACTTGTTCCCACCATCGACAGGAACGGGTGGTGTAGTTCCTAATGTAAATATAGGTAAGGTGAGATTCACCGGTTGGGACTTTACAATTACTCATGTAAATACAATTGGCGATTGGTCGTACAATGTATCCTTTAACCTTTCAACAACTACAAATAAGGTCTTGGATTGGGGCGACGAATCATCAATGTCTGAGAATTTGCGCCGAAAAGGAAATCCGTATATGGTATGGACTATGTACGAAGCAGCCGGCTTGTTCCAAAGTCAGGAAGAGATTGATTCGTGGCCTTTGGACCAGGATGGTAAAGGCAACAGCACCCTTGCTCCGGGTGATATAAAATATATAGACCAGGATGGCGATGGAGTGCTTTCTACCAGCGACCTTATTTATGTCAAGAATTCTTCTTATCCCGATCTTACTTACGGTATAGGTCTGGGTGTCTCATGGAAAGGATTCCATATTAATGCTCAGTTCCATGGGGTAGCCGGCTACAATCAGCGCATAACGGAGCTTTATACACTCGAAAACGAATCCTTGCAACGATTCCAAGATTATCATCTTACAAACACTTGGACACCGGAGAATCCTAATGCTGAATATCCACGTATTAAGTTTGCATCAACCGGCGATAA
>CAZKYD010000147.1:0-5183 GCA_964556875.1 uncultured Alistipes sp. | reverse complement strand
TTCATTAATTGTGGAAAATCAAACTTACAGTTACGATGAGGCTTATGATGCCTCGTTGAAGTATTTCAACGGCGATGAACTCGCTGCACGTGTGTGGGTAAGCAAATATGCTTTAAAGGATTCGTTCGGCAACATTTACGAAAAGACTCCTGATGATATGCATCATCGTATCGCTGCGGAGTTGGCTCGTATCGAGCAGAAATATCCCAACCCGATGAGCCATGATGAAATCTTTTCATACTTGAAAGATTTCCGCTATATCGTGCCTCAAGGAAGCCCGATGACCGGTATTGGTAATCACTACCAAGTTAGCTCTCTGTCGAACTGCTTTGTTATCGGCTTGGATGGTGGCCCCGACTCGTATGGTGGTATTATCCGTATCGATGAAGAGCAGGTGCAGCTGATGAAACGTCGTGGCGGTGTTGGTCACGACCTTAGCCATATCCGTCCGAAGGGGTCGCCCGTAAAGAATTCAGCGCTGACATCAACCGGCCTGGTGCCGTTTATGGAACGTTACTCCAACTCCACTCGCGAAGTTGCTCAAGACGGGCGTCGCGGGGCGTTGATGTTGACCGTATCTGTAAAACATCCCGATTCGGAAGCATTCGTTGACGCTAAGATGACCGAAGGTAAGGTTACCGGTGCAAACGTATCTGTACGTATTGATGATGCGTTTATGCAGGCTGCCGTTGAAGGGAAACCTTATCGTCAGCAATATCCTGTCAACAGCGATAATCCCGATGTCGTTAAGGAAATCGACGCGAAGGCTTTCTGGGGTAAAATTATCCATAACGCATGGAAGTCAGCCGAGCCCGGTGTGCTCTTCTGGGACACTATCACTCGCGAATCAGTGCCCGACTGCTATGCCGATCTCGGTTTCCGCACCATCTCTACCAATCCTTGTGGTGAAATACCTCTCTGCCCCTACGATTCTTGCCGCCTTTTGGCCATCAATCTCTATTCCTATGTAAAGAATCCTTTCACCGTTCATGCCGAATTTGATTTCGACCTCTTTAAGGTGCACATCGCGAAAGCGCAGCGCATCATGGACGATATCATCGACCTTGAAATGGAGAAAATTGATAAGATCTTACAGAAGATCGACTCCGACCCCGAAACCATGGAAGTGCGTGGTCCGGAACGTCATCTTTGGGAGAAGATCAAACGCAAAACCCTTATGGGACGCCGTACCGGTGTTGGTACAACCGCTGAAGGTGATATGCTCGCTGCGCTCGGCTTGCGTTATGGTACTACCGACGCTACTAACTTCTCAGAGGAAGTTCATAAGCAGCTCGCTTTGGCCGCCTACGGTTCATCGGTCCAAATGGCAAAAGAACGTGGCGCCTTCGAAATCTTCGATGCTAAACGTGAAAAAGATAACCCCTTCTTGCTCCGCATTAAGGAGGCTGATCCTGAACTGTGGAACAATATCCAGAAGTTCGGCCGTCGTAACATCGCTTGTTTGACAATTGCACCTACCGGTACAACAAGCTTGATGACTCGCACTACATCAGGTATTGAACCCGTGTTTATGCCCGTTTATAAGCGCCGCCGTAAGGTGAACCCGAACGATACCGAGGTCCATGTAGACTATGTTGATGATACCGGCGATGCTTTCGAAGAGTATATCGTATATCATCCCAAGTTCCTTGACTGGATGCGTATCAACGGTATCGAACAGAAATCCAACTACACTCAGGAAGAACTTGACGACCTCGTAAAGCGTTCTCCTTATGCCGGAGCTACCGCCAACGATATCGACTGGCTGGAAAAGGTGAAGATGCAAGGCCGTGTGCAGAAGTGGGTTGACCACTCGATTTCGGTAACTATCAACCTGCCTGCCGATGTAACCGAAGACTTGGTAAATCAGCTGTATGTAGAAGCATGGCGCTCAGGCTGTAAGGGATGTACCGTTTATCGCGAAGGATCGCGCTCCGGAGTGCTTGTTGCTATCGAGAAGAAGAAACCGGAGCCTGCTCAGGGGTTGAAGCCGGGCGAAATCCATCCGCATATTATCAAACGTCCGAATGAATTGGAAGCTGACGTTGTTCGTTTCCAAAACAATAAGGAAAAGTGGATTGCCTTTGTAGGCTTGATGGACGGTTGTCCTTACGAAATCTTCACCGGTTTGGCTGATGACGAAGATGGCATCTTCTGCCCGAAGTCGGTTAATCATGGTAAGATTATCAAGGCAATGAACGCTGACGGCACAAAGCGCTACGACTTCCAGTTCGTAAACAAGCGTGGCTATAAGACAACCATCGAAGGTCTCTCAGATAAGTTCAATCCTGAATATTGGAACTACGCCAAGCTGATTTCCGGTGTGCTCCGTTACGGCATGCCTATCGATCAGGTGCTGAAGCTCGTATCCGGTCTTGAACTCGATTCACAAAGTATCAATACCTGGAAGATGGGTGTTGAACGTGCCCTGAAGAAGTATCTGCCGAACGGCACACAGGCTTCTGGTCAGCGTTGCCCCAACTGTGGCCAGGAGACGTTAGTCTATCAGGAAGGTTGCCTGATTTGCACCTCTTGCGGCACCTCAAAGTGCGGCTAATCGGCTGATTCGATCGACTACTTATCAATCTAACAAATACTGTTCTGTTTCTTAAGTTGGATGCCTCATCTTAGTTGATGGGGCATCTTTTTTATGCTTGTTAGGAAAGATGGGCCAAATTCTTGCTCATTGAAATATTAATTTTGCCACCGAATGGCAACTTCTACGGAGAATAGAACATATGTGGCTATTGATTTGAAATCGTTTTTCGCGTCGGTAGAATGTGTTGACAGAGGCTTAAATCCGTTGTCGACAAATCTTGTTGTGGCTGATTTGAGCCGCACGGAGAAGACGATCTGCTTAGCGGTGACGCCTTCGCTCAAGAGCTATGGCATTCCAGGCCGTCCGCGATTGTTTGAAGTGGTGCAGCATTTGCAGGCTCTTCGGTGTCAGACCGGCCAACATATTGATTATATCGTGGCGCCACCACGCATGGCTCGCTATATCGAAGTCAGTACGCAAATTTATCAGATTTATTTGCGTTATATTGCGCCCGACGATATTCATGTCTATTCGATTGACGAAGTGTTTATCGATGTTACCCCTTATCTTAGCACGTATAAGATGACGGCGCATGAGCTGACAATCAAACTCATTAGAGAGGTATTGGCAGAAACCGGGATTACGGCTACGGCCGGTATCGGCACGAATATGTATCTCTGTAAGGTTGCGATGGATATTGTTGCGAAGCGTATGCCCCCCGATGCTGATGGGGTGAGAATTGCCGAGTTGACCGAACAATCTTATCGCGAGTTGCTATGGGATCATAAGCCGCTGACCGATTTCTGGCGTGTAGGGGGCGGTATCGCTCGCAAGTTAGAGATGTATGGTATACAGACTATGGGGCAGTTGGCGCGCTTCTCGCTGCAACATGACGAACTGCTGTATAAACTGTTTGGAGTGAATGCTGAATACTTAATTGACCATGCGTGGGGCTACGAGCCGTGTACGATAGCAATGGTTAAGGCGTATCGTCCGGTGAATAGTTCGCTATGTAGCGGGCAAGTGCTCTCCAGGGCATATAGCGCTGAGCAAGGAAGGGTAGTGGCGCAGGAGATGGTCGATGGCTTGGCTTTGGATTTGATTGAAAAGCGCCTGCTAACCGATCAAATTGTCTTGACAGTAAGTTATGAGCGAGATATGGCTCGGCATGCGCGCTCTACCATTAATCTCCCCTCCCCAACATCATCAGCTCAGCAATTAGGGCGGGCGCTAAATCTGCTGTATGACCGCATTGTTAATCCTCAATTACTGATTCGACGGATTTCGATTACGCTGAATCATATCGTCCGCGAGGAATTGTTTGCCGGAGAATCTCGACCGGTTCAGTTGCAACTGTTTGCCGACTGCGATGATGCTACGCTGAATATCGATTCGTCGGAGCAGCTCCACCGCGAGCGTAAGATGCAAGAGGCAATTCTTCATATCAAAAAACGATATGGGAAAAATGCCTTGCTAAAAGGTTTGAATTATAAGGATGGCGCTACGGCGCGCGAACGCAATAACCAGATTGGAGGTCATAAAGCCTAACGCCGTCGCTTAATAAATAAACGTAAGTAGAACGAAAAATCAGCTTATATTATGAATGAAAATTATGTAGATATTATTAATTTAGAATATCCATTGACAGTGGGGCAGACCAGACGCTTGTATCGACAGACAAAACTCGATTCAGACATGGGTAGAGCAGCGCAATTTGCCCCCTTTGCTGCTCTGCAGGGTTATGATGAAGCTATACGCCGTACGGCCTCCAAGGTTGCTGTCGTGCCGGACTAAAGCCGATATATTATTGTCTTAGCAGACCTTCTTCAGATACTTATGTCAACTTTTGTTGGTGGAATTCCATCGACCTTGTAGAATGAAATTACCTGAAGTAGTTCCGCTCCACCTTTCGCTAAATCTGTGTTTCGTCCACAGATATAGGTGTCGATAGGATGATGTTCTTTGAGTAGCTTTGGGATATTGGAACCTCGTTCTTCGCTGTAGGTAGCTATACCCAATGTCTGTTGCCCATCTACATAAATATAAATGAGTCCTGTCAGTTCCTCTAATTGCAGTTCAATTTTTGAACCGAGGGGCAGACATTTAGTTAGATGGCTTGATGATGCCCCGATAAATGCACCTGTAACTTCGGCTGTATAATCAGAATATCTGTCTACGAGGGCATGTATGGCCTTTAAGTCGTTAGTAGTCTGACTTACAGCCTTACTCGGCTTTTTCGCTAATTTCTTGCCCGCGTTGCTGAGCAAGTATCCGATAATCAGAATGAGGACAAAAATAGGTAAGCCTATGGAGTTTGGAAATAAAAAATCCATGAGAAGATTATAGAAATAGATGCATTTGTGATAATGAATACACAAATTTACACATTTTCCGCGAATCTTTTATATGTATAAGAAAAAAGCTCTTCCCGGGATGTCCGAGAAGAGCTACGACTTGCAAGTTGGTTATTGCAATTAGTCTTTCTTGATTACGCGACGCTCTTTGATACGAGCCTTCTTGCCGGTGAGGGCGCGGAGGTAGTAGAGCTTAGCACGACGTACTTTACCATACTTGTTCACTTCGATAGAATCGATGAACGGAGATTCGATGGGGAAGATACGTTCAACACCGATGTTGTCGCTCA
>CAZKYD010000146.1:0-5183 GCA_964556875.1 uncultured Alistipes sp. | reverse complement strand
ACATCCTGCTGAACAAGCCGAAGGATTGCGTAACTACATCCGACGACCCCAACGGCCGCACCACCGTGCTCGACCTCGTTAAGGGCGCTTGCAACGAACGTATCTACCCCGTAGGTCGTCTCGACCGCAACACTACCGGTGTGCTCCTGCTCACCAACGACGGCGACTTGGCCTCCAAGCTGACCCACCCCAAATACATCAAGAAGAAAATCTACCACGTTTGGACCGATAAGGATATCGCTGAAGAAGATATGCAGCGTATCGCCGACGGTATCGAACTCGAAGATGGCGAAATCCACGCCGACGCAATCTCTTACGTAACCGAAACCGACCGCAACCAGGCCGGCATCGAAATCCACTCAGGCCGTAACCGTATCGTACGTCGTATCTTCGAACACCTCGGCTATCATGTTACCAAACTCGACCGTGTTTACTTCGCAGGTCTTACAAAGAAGAACCTCCCCCGCGGTCGCTGGCGTTACCTCACTCAGGAAGAAGTTAACTTCCTGAAGATGGGCTCATTTGAATAAACTAAGCAATGAAAAGAACTAAGATTAATGACATATTCCGCAACTCTGCCGAACTCGTCGGCAAGGAGGTTTGCGTTAAAGGTTGGGTACGTACTCGCCGCGGTAACAAACACGTTCAGTTTGTAGCCCTTAACGACGGTTCTACCATCAAGAGCCTCCAGATTGTGTTGGATATGTCGGCTTTCACCGAAGACGAACTCAAACCTATCACTACCGGCTCGGCGCTTTGCATCGAAGGCCTCCTGGTAGAATCAATGGGTAAAGGTCAGTCAGTGGAAGTTCAGGCTAAAAAGCTCGAAGTTTACGGCACCGCCGATCCCGAGAGCTACCCTCTCCAAAAGAAGGGCCACTCGCTGGAATTCCTCCGCGAAATTGCCCACCTACGTCCTCGTACCAACACCTTCTCGGCAGTGCTGCGCGTGCGCTCCACACTTGCCTACGCAATCCACCGCTACTTCCAGGAACGCGGCTTCTTCTATCTGAACACTCCGCTGATCACAGCGAGCGACTGCGAAGGTGCCGGCGCTATGTTCCAGGTTACAACCCTTGACCTTGAGAACCTCCCCAAGACCGAGGAAGGCAAAGTAGACTATTCAGCCGACTTCTTTGGCAAATCTACCGCCCTGACCGTTAGCGGCCAGCTTGAAGGTGAACTTGGCGCAACCGCTCTCGGTGCAATCTACACCTTCGGCCCGACATTCCGTGCCGAAAATTCCAACACTCCCCGCCACTTGGCTGAGTTCTGGATGATTGAACCGGAAGTTGCCTTTATTGACATCAACGAGAACATGGATCTGGCTGAGGACTTCCTGAAATACTGTATCAAGTATGCCCTCGACAACTGCCGCGACGACATTGAGTTCCTCTCGGAGCACTACGACAAGGAGCTTATCAGCCGTCTGGAATCAGTTATCAATCAGGAGTTTGTTCGCCTGACCTACACCGAAGGTGTGAAGCTCTTGGAAGAGAGTGGCCACAAGTTCGAGTTCCCCGTAAAGTGGGGCGTCGACCTGCAGAGCGAGCATGAGCGCTACTTGGTTGAGCACTATTTCAAGCGTCCGGTAATCCTGACAGGCTATCCGAAGGAGATCAAGGCGTTCTACATGAAGCTCAACGACGACGACAAGACCGTTCGCGCAATGGACGTACTCTTCCCCGCTATCGGCGAAATCATCGGTGGTTCTGAACGTGAAGAGAACTACGACAAGCTGATGAAGCGCATCGAAGAGCTCAATATCCCGATGAAGGATATGTGGTGGTATCTCGATACCCGCCGTTTTGGCTCAGTGCCTCACTCGGGCTTCGGCCTCGGCTTCGAGCGCCTCGTGCTCTTCGTAACCGGTATGACCAACATCCGTGACGTCATCCCCTTCCCCCGTACTCCGAAATCTGCTGAATTCTAATTCTGCAGTCCCCCAATAACAACCAACGCCCTCGAAGCTAAGCTCCGAGGGCGTTGCGTTTTTATTTGTCGGGGAGGGTTACTTGGATTCGTGGTAGGCGGTTTCGGTATTGACGTTCCAGATGGAGGATTTTGTGGGGTCGGGGGTGGGGTTGAGGATAGCGTCAACAGTGTTCATGGCTGTCAGCATAGAGTGGTCCATGTTGTTGTAGCGGTGCTGGCCGTTGCGCCCTATGCAGTAGAGGTTTTCGATGCTGTTGAGGAACGTTTTTACGCTGTCGAGTTGATAGTACGATCCATGGTAGGCGGGGTAGGCCTTCTTGATTTTGATGCGCACGGCGTCTTCAACGTCTTGGGCAGAAGCGATAATGCCGATGTGCACTAATTCGTTGACGGCCATCTGGATAAAGTCGGCATCTGGCATCATCCACATCTCGTCGCCCTCGAAGCAGAAGTATTCCAAGCCGATCCACATTTTATGCTCGTAGTCGGCAACCATGTAGGGCGACCAGTTGTTGAACACCTGGATGCGTCCCATTCTGACGTCGCGTTCCTGCACATAAATCCATGTGTCGGGCACACGGTTGGCGTAGGTGTGAAGTCGGGTTTTATTCTTGATTTTTAGTTCGTCGATAAGTAAGCCAACGGTGATGAAATCGCGATAGGGGAGGGCTTCGGCGGCTTGGGCTACATCGGCGGGCACATCAATCCCCTCAAGCGCTGCCACGAGGTCTTTTATCGGCATTGAGGAGATAAAGTAGTCACACGGCGCATAAGTTTCGTTGCCGGCATTGTCGACAACCGTCACACCAACAACCCTATTCCCGCTGATATGAATCCGCTTTACGGCTGTCTGCATTTCAAGCTTGCCTCCATTGGCAACCATATCCGTTGCCACGGTCTCCCAGAGCTGTCCGGGGCCATATTTCGGGTAGATAAATTCTTCGATGAGCGAGGTCTCAACCTTCGAGGCATCCTGCTTCCCCCACTTTTTCAAGAGCATATCCTTTAGGATAGCAGTGATTGAGAGCCCCTTTACGCGTTGCGAGCCCCAGTCGGCGCCTAATTTGGAGGGGTGAAGCCCCCAAACTTTTTCGGTATAATCCTCAAAAAACATCGAGTAGAGCGTCTTGCCGAAGCGATTGATATAGAAATCTTCCAGCGAATTCTCCTTGCGCTTATGCATCATGGCACGCATATAGCTGCATCCTGCCTTCAGCGTCCTGCCAATCCCCAGGTTGAGGATAGTCTGCATACTCATCGAAATAGGATAGTCGAAAAAGCGGCGCAAATAATATATGCGGCTTACACGGCGACGAGTTAGCAACACGCGGTCGGCGGTTTGCGGGTCGGCCTCGCGGGTGTCGGCAGCATCGGGGAGGAGTGAACCGCCGGCGAAACGCTCTTTCAGGATTATTTCATCGAGCGCAGGAGCGGTCTGCATAGGCATGATGGCGCGCCACCAGTTCATCACTCTCTCGCTCTTGCTGAAAAAGCGATGCCCACCGATGTCGATGCGGTTGCCGTGATAGTGGACGGTCTGCGAGATGCCGCCGATAGCGGCTGAGGCCTCGTAGATAATCGGGCGAATTGCCGAACGTGTGGTAAATTCGTAAGCAGCTGTCAGTCCTGCCGGACCTGCACCGGCAATAACGACGATCGGAGATGTGGTGGTTTCTTCTGGCATAGGAGGAGTTGTGATGAGTAATTCTTTGTAAAAGTTGCTCTCTACTTCTTTTAGGAGTTTCTCTCTTTGTTTTTAAGAGAGGCTCTCTGCTTTGTGCTCTTGTAGAATCGTTATAGTAGTTTGTAGCGTGATGCCGCATATTAGTAGCAGCGTCGGATAATTCGGCATTAGTAGACGGGCCCAATCACCCTGAGCTCCCAAAATTACGACCGCATTCATCGCGAGAAAGTGAATCGCTAATACCCATTTCATAATCGAGAATTGTCGAGCGCGAATTTCCGGCCATAACGATATGATGAAAAAGATGGCAAAGATTAAGAATGAAGTTCCAACATTTGGGTTGATGCATTTTGTAAGCATTCTTATCGGAGGGGTAATGCCTCCTCCATAGGTGGCTTCATCTCTACAAGCTTTGCGTAGTCTGTCAAAAAGCAGATAATGAGCGATTTCTGTGGGATGATTGTGCGCAGCAGTGGAGATTAACTCGTCAATCTGAACCGGGGTCAGGCTGTCAAATATGCGTGGGATATCTTCCCAGTAATTATAACCATCCTCGGTTACAGATGGATGGGCTATGACGTCAGCAACTACTTGGCGCGTTACCGAGTCGGGAATCTCTTTCAGAACGATAACCTTGGCTTCGCGCACCGTGAAATAATTGTTGACTAACGAGATCTCAGAAGGGGTCATAACTCCGTAAGTCTTTTTCATCTGAAGGGTGTAACCCCCTAAAATCGACAAAGCAAAGATGACCGACAGACCGCCGAATAGGCAGATTTGTTTAGAAAAATGATGGGAGAAGAAAGCTACTATCCATAAGCCGGCATAGATTACCGGTAGATAGCTAAACGCCGGGCGCAGCATGATTAAAGCTACTAACAGGAGTGTTATCCATGCCATATACTTAGGCCGCTGCTCCTCATATAGCTTAACTGTAAGATAAAGCAACCCGACCATCCCGGTCATTGCCAACGATTCGGTCATTGTTGCCGCGTTCATTGTCAACGGGCCGGGGTAGAGCGCGTAGATAGCGGTTATTATAAACGAGATTTTTCTATTAGAGATGAAATATTCGCTTAGATATTTCATCCATTTTATCGAGTATAAGAAAATCGCCGATTGGATAATCCAAACTACGATTTTCCCAACAAATTCGCCGAAAATAGCTTTTGCTGAGCCTATAAAAATGGGATATAAGGGGGTGCGAAAAGCGTTGACTTCCCCGTTACAGATTGTTGTATCCCACGCATGCATGTAAGTGTAAGAATCAGTTGTCCAACCGCCAAAGATTAGGGATAGCCCGATTAAAACGATGGCTTCAATTAGAGCTATTAGATAGAGCTTTTGGTAGCGACGGTCTGAATCTATTTTGCTTAGCAAGCTCATTGTATTTATTTTAGACGATTGTCGAGGGAGGCGATGGTGGCGGGGGAGGCGTTTTGGAGGGCAACGCAGGGGACGCAGGTGGCGTAGTTGCGGTCGAGCCAGTAGAGGTCGGTCTCGGGGTTGCCTTCGTCTTCGTTGATTTGCTTGCCGGTCAACCAATAGAACGGCTGGCCGTGGG
>CAZKYD010000145.1:0-5227 GCA_964556875.1 uncultured Alistipes sp. | reverse complement strand
GAAGAAGGTGCGCAAACGCCTTACCGGCACCACCTTCATGAACCTCTATCGAAAAGTGTTGAAGCCAAACGGGCGCATCAACCTCAAGACCGACTCACCATTCCTCTACACCTACACCTCCCTGATGGTGAAGCTCAATTCGCTGCCGTTGCTTGAAGACTCGCCCAACCTCTACGACACCTCGGCACCTCATGCCGCCAAACTCGACTCAGCCCTGCGCGACATCCAGACCTACTACGAGCGTCAATGGATTAGCCGCGGCCTCGACATAAAATATCTCGCTTTCACCCTCCCGGCGGAAGGCGAACTACTAGAGCCTCAAGACGAAATTCCGCTCGACACGTATCGCAGCTTTTCGCGTGGCTTCCTGGAAATGAATCCCACCGATTAGCCTCGTTTAGTCTACTAAGCTATAAACCTCTACCAAAATGACCCTCTACCCCAACCTCATACTTGAAGCACTGCGCAATGTGCGCTATCCGGCCTCCGGCAAAGATATCGTTTCAGCCGGCATGGTTGAAGACGACATACGCATTGATGGCAACAAAGTTAGCTTTTCGCTGATTTTCGACCGCCCCACCGATCCGTTTATCAAGTCGATCGTCAAGGCTGCCGAAGTTGCTATCGCCACTTATGTCTCGAAAAATGTAGATATCAAAGGGAATATCGCCATCAAGACCAAGACCGCCGCGCCTCAGCCGGCAGTGAAGCCGTTAGCGCAGGTTAAGAACATCATTGGAGTGTCGTCGGGCAAGGGCGGTGTAGGCAAGTCAACCGTTGCCGCTAACTTAGCCGTAGCGCTTGCGCGCGAGGGTTACAGAGTAGGGTTGCTTGATGCCGATATTTTCGGACCGTCAGTGCCGAAGATGTTTGGCGTAGAAGACGCCGAGCTCTTTATGCACAAGGTGAACGACCGCGAGCTGATTATTCCGCTTGAGAAATATGGGGTAAAAGTACTGTCGATCGGTTTCTTGGTTGACAAAAATGCGCCGGTTCTATGGCGCGGTTCGATGGCTTCCAACGCCTTGAAGCAACTTATCACCGATGCCGATTGGGGCGAATTAGACTATTTCGTAATCGACATGCCTCCGGGCACCAGCGATATCCATCTCACCCTCGTCCAGACCTTGGCCATCACCGGTGTGGTAATCGTTTCTACACCGCAGGAAGTAGCCTTAGCCGACGCTCGCAAGGGCATCAACATGTTCCTCGGCGAAAAGGTGAATGTGCCTATCCTCGGCTTGGTTGAAAACATGGCATGGTTCACCCCCGAACAGCATCCCGACGAACGCTACTATCTCTTCGGCCGCGAAGGAGGTGTGCGTCTCGCGCAAGAGCTTGGCGTCAGACTCCTGGCTCAGATTCCGCTTGTAGCCTCAGTCTGCGAAGGCGGCGACAACGGCCAGCCAATCGCCCTTAAAGATAGCATCATGGGTCACGAGTTTATTCATCTCGCCCACGAAGTTACCGACGCCGTTGACCAGCGCAACAATCAGCTTCCCCCAACCCAGAAAGTAAACGTAAACCACAAATAAACCCGTCATGACAAAAATTCTGATTGTCAACGGTCCGAACCTCAATCTCCTTGGAATCCGCGAGCCCGGTATTTACGGCAAGGTCTCGATGGACGACTATCTAACGGCCCTTGCCGCCGACTATCCTCACGTAGGCTTGGAATATTACCAGAGCAACCACGAAGGAGACATCATCGACAAGCTCCATGAAGTAGGTTTCGACTCTGAATATCTCGGCATCGTGCTCAACGCCGGTGCTTACAGCCACACCTCGCTTGCAATTGCCGACGCTATCCGCGCTATCGAGCGCCCGGTTGTAGAAGTTCATATTTCGAACATTGCTGCTCGCGAAGTTGAGCGCCACACCTCTCTGCTGACCCCCGCTTGCCGCGGCATCATCTCCGGCTTCGGGCTCGACAGCTACCGACTAGCTATCGAATCACTCCTATAATCAGCCAACAACCATTCCTTCACCCCATCTCACTAATGGACCAACATCTTGAAGATTACATCCTGAGTCATTCCGACAAAGAGCCCGAGCTCTTGGCAAAGCTTAACCGCGATGTCCATCTACGGCTGCTCTATCCGCGCATGTGCTCCGGCCATCTTCAAGGCAGAATCCTGACGATGCTGACCAGAATGATTTCGCCGCTGAATGTGCTCGAGTTGGGCACTTATGCGGGATACTCTGCGCTCTGTATCGCCGAAGGGCTTCCCGAAGGGGGGCACCTCGACACTGTCGAAATCGACGACGAGATGGAGGACTTTATTCGCGGACAATTTAACAGCTCGCCGTTCGGAGCGAAAGTTACGCTTCACATCGGCGACGCTGCCCAGATAGTGCCGTCGCTCGGCAAGAAATTCGACATGGCCTTCATGGATGCCAACAAACGCACCTACTGCGAGACCTACGAAATGCTCCTACCGCTGATGAATCCCGGCGGATTCATCCTTGCCGACAACACCCTTTGGGACGGGAAAGTAACCGACCCGGCCGCTAACCACGACCCGCAAACCTCCGGCATCTGCCGTTTTAACGACATGGTGGCTGCCGACCCACGAGTCGAAAAGGTAATCCTCCCCCTACGCGACGGCCTCACTCTTATTCACATCAAACCATAATTCCGAACCATATCTTTATGAAAAATAACCGCCCGGCGCTCCTCTTCGATTTAGGTGGAGTGATTATGGATATCAAGAAAGAAAACTGCATAGCCTCTCTGCGCAAATTAGGGATGAAAGCTCCCGAAGATTTTCTCGGCGACTACGGCCAAAAAGGGCCCTTCCTGAAACTCGAAAAAGGGGAAATCACCCCGGAGGAATTCCGCGCTGAGCTACGCGATTTTCTCCCCGCCGGAGTTACCGACAGCGAAATCGACAGCGCCTTTAACGACTTCCTCGTAGGAATCCCTACCGAACGCCTGCGCAAACTCGACGAGCTTCACAGCCGTTATCCTATCTACATGCTGTCGAACACCAACGCCATCATGTGGAACGACAAAATCGACAGCGAATTTCGTAAAGATGGCCACAACCGCGACTACTATTTTGATGGTTGCATAGCCTCATTTGCCGTTAAGGCCTACAAACCCGATGCTGAAATTTTCAACATCGTATTGCGTGAATTCAACCTCAACGCCCCCGACGTGATCTTCTTCGACGATTCAAAAGAGAACTGCAAAGCCGCTGAAGCGCTTGGATTCAAAACCGTATGGGTTGAGCCCGGCAAAGAATTTTACAACCTCATTAATCTATAAGTAGGGAGAAGAATAGCCGATGCAAGTAAACAGCACCATACAGCCGATTACACGAATTAAAGCCCCCGAAGGAGGATTGGCAGCCGTGGTAGGGATGTTTGATGGCCTACATTTAGGTCATCGTTTCCTGCTAGAAGCGCTGCAACGCGAAGCCGCCATCCGCAACCTGCAGCCGGCAGTATTCACATTCCCGGCCCATCCGCTCAGCATCGTCAACCCCGACATAGCCCCAAAACTGCTCTCCACTCCCGCAGAAAAGCTTCACCTGCTTACCCAAGCAGGCATCCTCCCCGGAGCCATCCACTTCATGGCCTTTAACGAAGATCTTCGCCATCTGACCGCCGCCGAATTCCTAAGCCTCCTACATAATAAATATAATGTACGCTTTATCCTGCGCGGATTCAACAACCGTTTCGGCACAGAGCGCCACCTTTCAGCCGACGATTATCGCCGAATAGCAGCCGACTGCGGGATAGAACTCCTCGACGCCGCTGATTTCACCACCAAAATTGGCGATGAACAGCTCCCCGTCAGCTCCTCGCTGATACGCAAAGCTATCGTCGACGGCGATATGGCGACTGCAAAAGCTATGCTTGGCTACCCATATCAACTCTCCGGGCATATCGTTGAAGGGAAGCAGCTCGGACGCACTATAGGATTCCCCACCGCCAACTTGCAAGTTGCTAACCCCGCGAAGCTTATACCAGCCAACGGGGCATATATATGCCGCGCACTGACCTCCGACGCCACCTATCGCGCCATGGTGAATATCGGTACTCGCCCCACTGTCGACAGCTCAAACCGCGAAATTTCGATCGAAGCCTACATTCTCGACTTCCAAGGCGACTTGTACAACCGCCCCTTAATGCTTGAATTCCA
This sequence comes from uncultured Alistipes sp., assembly GCA_964556875.1. Classification (GTDB taxonomy): domain Bacteria; phylum Bacteroidota; class Bacteroidia; order Bacteroidales; family Muribaculaceae; genus UBA7173. Next base: position 1,077 of record CAZKYD010000145.1, on the reverse strand, counting down.
CCACCGTATGCGCGGCGAAATCCGCTTTTCATCCCCCCAAGAGCTGGCGGAGCAGCTAAAAGTAGACAAAATATCTACAGAAATTTTCACATTTTCTTAATATTTCTTATTAAGGCTATCGCGCTATCAATCAATTCATTAGGAAATTGTTCACCCCTTCGAAAAATATATTGCAATATTTTTAAGCAGTTTTTTCTGCAAAAAATCGCAAAAAAAGTTTGGCGGGTAAAAAAAAACATATTACCTTTGCAATGTTTTTGAAGCACAAAAAAATTGTTTTATTATTTAACTTGAAAAGAAAATGAAGAAGTTATTCCTTTCTTTCGCTGTCATCGCTGGTATGTCGATGATCTCTTGCGGCAACAAGGCTGCTGACACAACTGAAGCTGAAGCTACTGACTCTGTAGAAGTAGTTGAAGAAGTAGTTGACACTGTAGTTGCTGCTGACACTGTAGCTACCGCTGATTCTGCTGCAGTTGTTGCTGAATAATTCAGATTCGACAACCAACATTCATCACGCCGTTTAGGCACTGATGACAGCTGTAAGAAATTACAGAACAAGAAGACCTCCCCATCGGAGGCCTTCTCTTTTTTATACCCCTATCCCATCTCTCCGCAACCCGTCTGCGGCCTCGCCGTAGAGCCGCAAAAATTATTAAGGAAATTTTTCTTGAATTAGGCGATTTTTTTAGGTTTATTTTATTTCCGTCTCTAAAAAAATTACTACCTTTGCACAGCCCTAAGTATAGGCGGATACAAACCGCTGATTTTCATTGGGTATCTACTAATTACGGACTAAGTAACAACACTTTATCAATAGTTCTTTAACAACCAATCCACTATGACTAAAATAGGTATTAACGGCTTCGGCCGTATCGGCCGTTTCGTCTTCCGTGCTTCTACAAAGCGCAACGACATCGAAGTTGTAGCCATCAACGACCTCTGCCCCGTTGACTATCTGGCTTACATGCTCAAATATGACACAATGCACGGTCAATTCGAAGGCACCATCGAAGCTGACGTTGAAAACAGCCTTCTTATCGTAAACGGCAAAAAGATCCGCGTAACCGCTGAACG
>CAZKYD010000144.1:0-5317 GCA_964556875.1 uncultured Alistipes sp. | reverse complement strand
AATTCTTTAATTTTCTTTTCAAAGTCGGCGGTCTCATTTTCGTCGCCAATAACCTTGATAACCGAGCCGCGAGCCCCCATTCTCAACTTCGGGAAGAGGTTGCGAATCAACTGCATATTGGCATTATTAACCCCGTAAAAACTAACCGGGTCTGCCTGGTCGATAATGACGTTACGTTCAATCATAGTTTTACTCTGCAAAGTTAACTATTTTTGACCAACTATTGAAAAAATCTCGTAGATATTGCCGACTAAAATTAACGGATTCGGCATGATGGGTTGAGTAGACTCAGTCGAGTTGTTGCACGGGTGATGGAGGTATATAGCCAGCGATAGAAATCAATAGTGCAATAAGCCTCGGGCGCAATATACCCCATATCGACAAATACCGACTGCCACTGCCCGCCCTGGGCTTTATGGCAGGTAACTGCATAAGCGTATTTTACCTGCAGGGCATTGAAATAAGGGCATCCGCGCAGGGCTTCGCGCTGAACCGAGGGGGAGCCTTCGTCTTTTCCGGCATCAATGAGGGTGCGACGCCCGATGGTTTCTACTTTTTCGCGGGGCAATCCGGGCGTTTCAGCCGTCAGTGAGTCCAATACTACTTTCGCATCTATTCTGGCGCCCGACTCCGGCAGGAACAGCCCGAGGTCGGCAAACATAATGCCGTCGCGGCTCTCCGTAGAATAGATATCCTCAACTACGGCAACTTCGCCGTTGGCAAGGAAATCAGGCAGCGGCGCGATCGGCGGTGCAGGAGTTGCGGGTGCTGTGGGCACAGTAAGCGAGCTTTGGGCCTCCTTGGCTTGACGGCGGGCACGAGTAGTCCAAAAATAGTTATTTTTCGAAATAAGCAGGCGATCGCCTTTCGCGATAATTTCCTCTCTATCAAAAATTTGTCGACGAATAGCGAGGTTAAAATCTACCGCGCGGCGATTAGAGCGGGTAATCATGATTGTCTGCTCTTCGCCATACTCCGAGAACGACATCCCGAGTTCATCTTCCAGCTCCTCCGGCTCTACAACTTCGACATCGTCGAAGGGGCTTACAAACAACGTTGGCTCCGGGATAGGCACATTCATCATTGCCCTACGGAGCCATGTTGCGTTATAAAGGATGCCGGATTGTTTTTGCTGGCGAACGGTGCGCGTAATGGTGGCACGGTTTACTTTCAGCCCCATTTGGCGGAACGCCTCCGGGGTCATTGCCGGCGACTCGGTGCTCCCTACCGGGGGGAGCTGAGCGGTGTCGCCAAGGAGGATCAGTTTGCAGTTTTGACCGGTGTAGACATACATTACCAGGTCCTGCAACAGATTCATACCTCCGTCATTCCCCTCCCCTATCATCGATGCTTCATCGACGATAAAGAAGGTGTTGACATGAGGATTTCGGTTGATTTTTGCGCCGGAGGTGGAGCCGTCGGCGGCAAATGTTTGTGAGCTATATATCTTGCGATGGATAGTATATGCCGGGAATCCGGTGAATGAAGATAGCACTTTTGCGGCTCTACCGGTTGAGGCCAACAGCACGGTCTGCAACCCAACTTTATGGAGCGAACGCACCAAAGCCCCCATGACCGAGGTTTTACCCGTACCGGCATAGCCGTTCAGGATGAAAACCGTATCTTGGGGTGTCTTGGCAGAACAGAAGCGCGCCAGCGCTGCTGTTAGCTGAATCTGTTGGTCGGTAGGCTCGAAGGGGAATTCATCGAGCATCAATTCGCCGAACCCTAATACATCCATGTTATTTCAGCGACCATTCTGCGCCGTTCTTGGTGTCCTTAACGGCAAAACCGAGAGCGGCAAGTTTGTCGCGAATGAGGTCGGAGGTAGCCCAATCTTTCTTGGCTTTTGCCTCACCGCGAATCTGCAGTAGCAGGTCTACGGCGCCACGATAGGGCTCCATTGTATCTTTTCCGGCAACGCTGCCGCCGGCCTGTTCGTCAACGAGGCCGAGAATCTGGAAGAAGTAGGTCTGATAGAGGTTACGCAGAGCTTCGATATCTTCGGCCGTTGCTTTAGCCAGCCCGTCGTTAACTTTATTGATCAGCGAAGCTGCTTCAAAGAGATGCGCGATAACGATCGGTGTATTCAGGTCGTCGTCGAGGGCTTCCTGACATTTTGCGTCGATTTTTGCAATCTCGTCGGCAATTTCGGATGTTTCCGACGGCTTCAGCGCGTCGATTCGGCGCCATCCGTCGAGCAGACGTTCGAGAGCCTTTTCAGAGGCCTGAAGCGCTTCGTTCGAGAAGTCGACGGTAGAACGATAGTGGGCCATCAGGATGAACAGACGGATAGTCATCGGCGAGTAGGCACGTTCGAGTTTCTCGTGAGAACCGGTGAAGAACTCATCGAGGGTAATGAAGTTGCCGAGCGATTTACCCATCTTCTGTCCGTTGATGGTAATCATATTGTTGTGCATCCAATAGTGAACGGAATCTTTGCCGTTGCAAGCTACGGTCTGCGCGATTTCACATTCGTGGTGGGGGAACTTCAAGTCGATGCCGCCCCCATGGATATCAAATTCCTTGCCGAGATATTTTTCGCTCATAGTAGAGCATTCGAGGTGCCATCCGGGGAAACCGTCGCTCCAGGGCGACGGCCAACGCATGATATGCTCGGGCGACGCTTTTTTCCAGAGCGCAAAGTCGGCAGGATGATGTTTCTCCGACTGACCGTCGAGCGCACGAGTTTCGGAAAGCAGCTCCTCGATATTTCGACCTGAAAGTTTGCCATAGTTATGCTTGGCATTGTAGGCGGGCACATCGAAGTAGACCGAACCGTTGCTGACATAAGCATAACCGGCATCTAATATCTTTTTGACATACTCAATCTGCTCGATGATATGACCCGAAGCGTGGGGCTCAATCGACGGAGACAGCACATTCAGGCGCTCCATCGCCTTATGATAGCGATTGAGATAATACTGCACAACCTCCATCGGCTCCAGCTGTTCCAGACGAGCCTTCTTCGCGATTTTGTCCTCACCTTCATCGGCATCATGTTCGAGGTGGCCAACATCTGTGATATTGCGGACATAACGCACCTTATATCCCAGCCAACAGAGATAACGATAAAGAACATCAAAGGTTATTGCGGGGCGAGCATGACCTAAATGGGCATCGCCATAAACCGTAGGGCCGCAGACATACATTCCGACGTGACCTTCATGGATCGGGCGGAAAAGTTCCTTGTTTCTCGAAAGGGAGTTGTAAATAAGGAGGTTGTTCGGTTTCATTTTATTTTAGGAATTATATTGATATCCACAATTATATATGGTTCCCGATTTTGAGGGAGGGGTATTGAAGGCTATCTCCGGGGAAATTGTTGAGGATTCCCTCTTGGGGAAAATAACCTAAAAGAGGTCGGCCATGGTCTTATGTTTGGAATAAGACCATAACCGCCTCATTATAGTGTGGATTACTCTTAACGATTAAGCCTGGAAGGGGTTGCTGTTGTTATCCTTAGCTACCTTACGTTCGATTTCGCCGAAGGTGTTTTCGTACTTCTGGATGTTGTCGCGAAGAGCGAAAAGCAGGTTCTTTGCGTTTTCGGGGTTCATGATAACGCGGGTGTTAACACGAGCCTGGGGCATGTTGGGAGATACGGTGATGAAGTCCAGGAAGAATTCACCGGGGGTGTGAGCGATTACGGCAAGGTTGGCATAGCTGCCGGTTGCTACTTCGGGAGTGAGTTCGATTTTGATTTCTTGCTGTTTGTTGTTGTTGTTTTCAGCCATGACTGTATACGTTTTTTGATGGTTTATATTTGGACCTAAGCGGAGAATGGCACCCTCTGGTTTAACCATCCGTCTCGTTAGGCTCCGTTTTCATAGCTACAAAATTAGCAAATATTATGCCAACTGCAAACCATTAATGCATATTTCATGTCATAGCCCTCGTTTTCTGCCATATCATCTGCCAAAGATTCTGCTTCAATATATGCCAACGCCTCTGCCTCCGGCCACTTCATTAGTAATTCAGTCCGAACTGCCACAGCGGCACAACCTCTCGATAGCCGATTTCAATATCGTCGCGCACAACAATACCATGCTCTGCACCGGCTAACTGACGTCTACCCTTATTTGCACCGCCAACCTCAAATGTATAGTCAGCGATGCAAAAGTCAGAAATCTTGGATGACACAACATCATTATTAACCCTCATCTGATTATAGAAGAATGTTTCACGAACATTCCCGATATTCGGTTCTGAATCGGCCAACACGTTCATCAGATTAGGATTATCAACATAAATTTTATCCACCTTGCCCAATCCTCGAATGCCACCCGTGCAATCGCGCAACTGCCCAATCATCCCTGCTTGTTCAAGATAACGCATATAATCCGGGGCATCATTTTTGCTAACATTCAGTTCTGTAGCCAAGTTTACAAAACTCGGTTTATACGGTGCCATTTTTGACACGATATCAAGCATCCGTCGTAATTTGCGTGCCGTCGAAACGTTCATACCTGCAAATTGCGGAATATCAACCTCAATGGTCTGGGCCACAACCTGCTGCAAGCGCATATCATAGCCCGGCAGATTGCAAAACGGATAATACCCGCGTTGCAGATATTCGCGAAACAGAGGTAGCGGATGGAAGTCACGGGCTAACTCTACCTTATGCGCTAAGATTTCTTCCAAACTATAAACCGGCATGACGATATCTTTGAACATCGCCAAATACTCTCGGAAAGAGAGCCCCTGCATCTCAAACATCAAGACTCTACGGCTTAGATCAGAGCTACCCTTGCGAATATCCAAGATTGAGCTACCGGTAAAAATCACTTGCAGATCAGCATGTGAATCATAAATTTGTTTTAATTCACGCGACCACCCACTATATTTATGAATTTCGTCAATTACTAAATGATGAACATCTTCCTTTACTACTTCATCGGCCAATTCGGTCAGTGTATGACCGGAAAAATATGTATGGTCTGCTGTTACATAAAGCCAATCGCTCCGATTCTCTTGACTCAGAATATATTGTTTGACCATCGTTGATTTGCCTACGCCGCGAGGCCCGACAATGCCAATCATTCGGTCCTCCCAAATAACGCGATCATACATATAACGATGGAACTCCTGTGGGGTTGTGCGGAGTTCTTCTTCCATTAGATTTATCAAACGAATATCAATCATGGCTCAAAAAAAATGATTTTAGAACTTAAATAATTACGACATATACGATTGCGCATCAATCTCCGATGCCCATCACGCTGCAAAGTTACAAAAAATCACTTTAAAAGGGAAGAAAATCAGCAAAAACATCACCTTTGAGGTGACGTTTTTCGGCATTTTTGTCCCCTTTGAG
>CAZKYD010000143.1:0-5413 GCA_964556875.1 uncultured Alistipes sp. | reverse complement strand
GGGGGCAGAGAGGGCGGTGTGAAAGAAGTTGTCACATATGAGAAAGAGGATTTCACAGAAAATTGGTGCAGAAAAAGGGTAGAACTGCTAAATTTGCAGCGATGAAGTTTGACCAAAACTATCTTTCTAATTCTATAAAAACAATACCATTATGTTAAACTCTAACAAAACCGTTCATAGAGCCTTGACAATGGTTGTTGCGATTGTAGGGGCCCTGTTTACCCCCCCCTATTAAATTGCGCAACAATCGTTGATAATCAGGGAGTTATCTATGATATTCTAACTAATACTTTAGATTCGAAGACCGTCAAGATTTCGGCGACGAATTCTTCACAATTTGGTAGTAAACGAGTAGACTTGGTAATACCGGCGACGGTTACCGATGTATCGACCGTCGACACGCAGTCAGGCGAGTTTACCGTTACTTCGATGGCTGAGGGGGCATTCAAGAATACGGCCATCACCTCTATCAATATAGAGGCTCCGATTACATCAATTCCTGCAAATGCATTTTACGGTGCTACAAATTTGGCAACCGTTAGCTTTACGTCAAACGTTACGTCGTTGGGCCAATATGCTTTTTACGGCTGTTCTTCGCTGACGTCGGTTGCCGACGCCGGTATGCAGAACGTTACCGATATCGGTGCGTATGCATTTCAAAACTGCTCCAGTCTTCCTACATTAAAGTTGGCCGAAGGTCTGACCGAAATTAAGGAGTATGTATTTAATGGCTGTTCCGAGCTGAAAAATATCGTCATTCCATCTACTGTAACCGAAATCGGGAAATATGCGTTTGCCAACTGTACATCGCTAATCTGTCCAACCTTCCCGGAAGGCTTGCAAACGATTTCCGAAAGCGCCTTTCAAGGTTGTACCGCTTTAGGCGACGTAACATTCCCGGCTGGAGTCACACTGGGAGAAGATTCATTTAGTGTGTCGTATATTACATCAATTACGTGGCCTAAAGAGGCAATAAAGTTTGGGGGAAGTTATTGTTTCTCTCGTGTTTCAGGTCTGACGGAGTTGACCATTCCTGATTATATGACGACTATTCCCAGGGGCACTTTCTATAAAATTACATCATTAACAAAACTAACTTTGCCTGAGCGGATGGATTCCATTGGCTCGTCTGCATTTAATGGTTGTACCGCGCTCTCCGGAAAACTAACCATTCCAATTGGTGTAAATTTGGATAGTAAGGTTTTTGGTGGCGCTGCTTTTACGGAGATAGAGATTCCGGAGGCAGAAGTAGGAACGTGGTCTTATAACTGTTTGGGCGAATTAGATAATATTACGTCAATAAAGTTCCCGTCAACAATGACAGCGGTTCCGGCCGGAGTTTGTAACTCGTGGGCCAATCTATCCGAGGTTGTATTTAATGGGCAGGATTCTATTTGCTCTAAAGCATTTTATAATTGTAAGAAGCTAGCGAGCATCGACTTATCGAATGTTACAAAGCTTATAGGTAGCGAAGCCTTTTCTCAGTGCGCAATATCCTCGGTTACACTTCAGCCTGGCGTAACGGTTGACGACAATGCATTTTACCAGAATCCTCTGACCGAGATAAACTTCCCGGAAACGGAGTGTTACTTTAATAAAGATTGTTTTGCATCTAAGAAATCTGAAATTACCTCTATTGAGTTCCCTTCTTGGATGACCTCTATTCCGGCCGGCTTTTGTAAATCTTGGCCGAAACTGCAATCGGCTACGTATGGCGATCAGGTTACGTCTATCGGGGATTATGCATTCTATAATTGTACAAAATTATCCGGTATGAACTTCGATAACATCTCAAATTTCGGAGCATACTCATTTGCCGGATGCTCAAGTACAGATCCTAAATTTGTAGAGGTATTGAAATTGAAGGATGGGGCCGTAATCGGTGATCACGCCTTTGATGGTGCAGCTGTATATGGTATTGAGTTTGAAGGTTGCGCTGAATTTGGTCAGGATATATTGAAAAGCAATAAGTATATTGCCAGCATCAAGTTTCCGGAATGTATGACGGAAATACCTGATGGTTTCTGCTCAAACTGGAAAAATCTGGAGAAAGTTGTACTGCCTCCTGCCGTAACGAAGATTGGTGAGTCATCATTCAGTGGATGTACGAAGATGACAAAAGTAGCATTTGATGCGGAATATGATTATAATGCTGCAATGGATGATGTAGAGACCGGAATCATTAAGATCCCTGCCACCGTTACCGAGGTTGAAAAGGCTGCATTTCAGAGCGCAGGTATCAAAGAGGTTGTGTCATGGCCTAAAGATTCAATCAGTTTAGGGACCTATCTTTTTGCCCAAACTAGCATTAGTAAAGCAACCTTCCCGGATTGGATGACTGAGATACCTGATTATATGTACTACAAAAGTTCGGTAAGCACTATCGAATGGGATTTGGACAAAATTACAAGTTTGGGAGTTGGTACGTTCGCTTATACTAATTTATATGGAGAAATTACGTTGCCGAATGCAGTTACTCGTGTGCCACAAGAATGTTTTAGACATTGTTGGCTGACAAAAGTTAATGCCCCTGAAACTTTAACATATTATGGGAAAGGTTGCTTTGCTGATAATTCTAAATTGAAAATGGACTTTCATGAAGGACTGTTAGCAATAGATCAAGGCGCGTTTTATCAAACAGGGTTCGTGGATCTTGTGTTGCCAAAGTCGTTGACTTCACTTAACAATGCCGCTTTTGCAAATTGTGATAGTTTAAAGACAGTGACATGCTATGCAACCGATCTAAACATGGAGTACAATGCACTTTCGTTGAGAGAGGGTATCTTTGATGATTGTAAAAATTTGGAGACAGTAACTTTTACATCTCATTTAAAAACAATTTCTGCCTATTGTTTTGAGTACTGCACCAGTCTAAAGACGTTTAATTATCCAGAAGGTGATTGGATTGATAGGATAGAGCCTTATGCATTTAGGGGGTGCTCATCATTAGAAGATTTTCCGTATTTGAAGCATACTGATTTTGCTCATACATATATCTGTAATAATGGTGCATTTCAAGGATGTAGCTCCTTGACGCAGATAGTATTGCCGGAAGAAGTTTTGGATCAGTATATATATTATACTAACCCGGTAGAGTATAGTCCCGGTTATCATCCTTATTATCTCTTTAGCGGAGCAACCTCGTTGCAGTCACTTATCTTCCCATATACCGGGAAAACATTTGATTTGAGTTCAACCGACATTGAAAATGTGCCGTTAAAAGGTATCTCTTATTCTTATGCTCAGGGAATGTCTTTAGGTAAGATCTCGAAAAGCACTAGTCCGCTATATCAGATTGTTCCCTATGATGGCAATAACGACAAGACCATTGCTTCGCCTGAAACTTCTAACCTGTATGTGGTCCGCGGTGAGAAATGGAAATACATGGAAGCCGGTTATGGCGATGTGTTCAACATTATAGAAATGAAGGATCCGCAAGTGCGTCTCGAAGGTGACCTGTTCTCAGAATATGATGCTACGCAGAATGTCAACCACTATACCGTTTCATTGCGCTGGCCGATGATGCTGAGCGACTTTAACGAGAATGGTGAAACTCTGGTTGATATCTACCGCGAAGGTGTTGAAGAACCTGTTGCTAAGATTGTGTTCTCGAAGCCTTCCGAACCGAAGGAGGTTGCCGGACTGGATGCCGATAAGGTTGTTGAGGTAAAATATACAGTAAACGGTCATGAGGATACCTTTAGAGGTGACTTTGTGGTTCCCGTTGTTGATATTCCAATGTCTTATCAGCCTGGTGTGAGAGTTGATTCGGTTTATTATCAGTTGACTCAAGCAACTTGCGGCCCGTCGCTCTACTTCAATGCGGAAACTTCCAAGCGAGTCGGTTCGTTCGACGATGAGGACTCTTGGTTTGCATTTACCGATAAGTTTGATAGCCCTGTGCTGAGTGAACCGGGTGTGCCGACATCCTATACTTACCGCGCGGTGATGCATAGCTATGCCTACGATAAACTCGAAAATAACGAAGATTTGTCGCAACCGGCCGAAGACGGTTTGTACTACCACGTTGTACATACATCAACCGGCGATTTGGAATCAACGTCACCAAATATGGTCGTACCGATGGCGCTTCCCGAACTATCGTTCCAGGGGCTGTATTCATCGGATGACATTCTCGGTAACGATGAAGCCGAGGTTGAAGGCGATGAAGACCATCATCTGACAGCTTGCTCCGAAGATAACCGTGATTATGTATTTAATTACGTGTTGGATGAGGATCTGGTATGGCAACAAGGAAAGGATTACGATGACTATTGGAAGAAGTATATCATTACTTCTGTAACGCTTGATGAGTTGGATGCCGAAGGCAATGTTAATCAGATTGGAGATCCCGTTGAATTGTCGACATCTTCTACCTACCGTAGCAATACCGGCCGGTTCTCAGTCAGCGATATTACGGTAGGGAATCGTTATCAGACCGTAACGCATACCACGTTCCGCGGTACTTTCGGTTCGCCCGTGATTACCGTACCCGGTGTGCCGAAGTTTGATAGCAGTGTAACGTTGAGTTATACCGACCATTACAACAGTGAAGATGGCAACGACAATACTCACGGTATCTATAAGCCTATCCTTGCGTCGATTGACCTCACTCCGTATCTGTCCGGACTGGGTTATGAGGATGGAGAGCTGCCAGCAGAAGGCGACTACCGCATAGCTGTATGGCGTACGCTCCCGGGTTCAACCGATGGAGAAGAATTAGTCTACTTCAATGGCGATAACTCGGTAACGTATAACGATACGAACCTTTGCGCTGATTGCGAAACTGAAGAAGGGGTAATCGTTAGCGAAGGCAAAGGTTCTAATCCTGACGAGCTTACCTATAACGATGTGTTCAACGTAAATCAGAATGGCCTGGTTGAGGCTGATTATGTTGTCCGCGTTTACGTCAAGGTCCCGGAAGGAATGCTTCGCGACGATGATGCATGGATGCTCGTTGAGATTCCTGTTAATACGTCAATCACCGTTTCGGGAGTTGAGAATGTCTGCTCTGATGATTCGGCTGAAGATGCTGTATGGTACGACCTGCAGGGCCGTCCGGTAGAAGATCCTCTTGCCGGTCAGACTTACATTCGCGTAACCTCTCGCGGTGCAGAGAAAGTTATCTTTAAGTAAGCGATTGAAGAGGGTTCTCTTCAATGACATAATAGAATATTATACAAGTTCAAACTGATAAGATACAGTTATTAGTAAAGTAAATAGTGATTTAGAAAAGTGAAATCCACGCTCCGGGCAACTGTGAAGTCGCCCGGAGTTTTTGCGTTTGTATTTAATCTGCGTAATCTGTGAGAGATTAAGTCCCATCAAAGATGTTTTAGTCCGAGACTTAGGCTAACGTTGGGCGTGATTTCGCCGTTAGGGGATGACGGGGGAGAGGGTGAAGGCATAGGAG
>CAZKYD010000142.1:0-5452 GCA_964556875.1 uncultured Alistipes sp. | reverse complement strand
TCCCTCCAAGACAACGAAAAGAACTCAATTAACTTATTATCAGTTAGTTGAGTTCTTTTTTTCTTCGTTTGTTTGACAGTATTGGCGACATATTGTCTCGGTATCAGTGCGAAGTGGTAGTCAGAGCGAGGACCGGTGATAGTGATTTAGTGGATGTGGAGAAGGGTGAATTCGAATATGAGAGGTTCGCCGGGGTGGAAATAGTCGCCATATCCGATGTTGCCATAGGCGAGATTTGATGGGAGGTAGAAGCGATATGTAGCACCCTCCGACATTAGGCATAATCCCTCTTTAAGTCCGTCTATCAGCGTATGTATGGGGAAGTCGGCGTTGCTGTTCTCGTCGAAAACTTTACCATCTGTGTGCATCCCGCGATATGCTACGATTACGTTGCAATTATCTGTTGGCTTTGGTCCGATTGCATCATGGAGAATTTGATAGCGCAGTCCGCTTCGAGTGCGATGTATGGTTGTGTTTCGATCCAGTTGATTTAAGTAGCTTCTGTCCTCATCGGAATAGAAGGCGGCATCAATTTGGGCTAATTCGGATAAATCTTTAATATTGCCTTTGTTGTCGATGCTTTGTTTGAATATGGTGTATATATAGGCTGCTGATGCCGAGGAGATTGCGGTATTTGTGAGTGTAGAGATGTCGTTGCACAGAAGTTGCACGCCTTGCAATGAATCCGGTTGCAGATACTTGCGTTCGATTGTGCTTGGTAGCATTATGCCGAATGACTCTCCGCCGTGATAAGATTTGTGGGTTATGTCGAAGTAGCGAATTGTTGTAGTTGGAAGGTGTAGCTCTGTTGCATATATATTGAATCGGTCTAGGGTTGCTGATTTAAGGCGAATTTTATCCTCTGCATGTGTGTTGCAGATTGCACTTATGGCAATGATGACCGATATGGCTAGCTTCTTCATAATGGCGTTGATTTAAATGGTGTAGGCAAAGTTACGAATTTAATGTATATAAACAAATTGAGCTGCATCAAACGCGATGCAGCTCAATTTGTTTATTCAAGTGGGTAGTTGGCTTATTTAGCTTTGGAAAGGACCTTCTGGTCTACCTTGGCGGGATATTGCTTGTCGAGCTCTTCCAGCCATTGGTTTAATAGGTAATCCTGGTAATCTGTGATGACTGTACCTCTTACGTCCAGGGCTTCTTCGGGTTGTTCAATGATTTTCGGTTCAAATGCTTCGTAGAAGTCCCAACGACTCTGGGCTTCGGGCTTTTCGCCTCCAAAACCTAAGTAGTCTGTAATAACGTTTTCGCCCTTGGCTGCTAGTACGCGCTCTACTTTTACGTTTTTGCCATATTTCAGGCGGAGAGCAGTTGCTAAAGAGTCTGCGGAAATATTGTTGGCCTTAATATAGGCATTTATGTCTTGCAAGAGAGAGTCTGATTCGGCAAAGATGATGCGAGACTTAAAGCGAGGAGAATCCCAGGTGCTGTATTTAGCTTTGTTGTCCTGGAAGAATTTTTCCAGTCCTTCGTGGTCTGACTTTGCTTTAGACCATACGTTGCGGTCTTGCACTTCAAACATCAGCATGCCGTCGCGATATTCATTTACCAGATTGCGATAGGCCGGCTCGTTGGTCATTAATGATGCTTCCTCGGCTTCAACGGTCTTGGCGTCGAGATAACGGGTGATTGCATGGTCGAGTTGAGCAGTCTGCTGCTCAGCGTTACCGGCAAAACCATTGATAAGCTCTTTGTTGACTACGTCTGACAGCAAGACCTTCTCCTTGCCTACACGGGCAACGGCAACTTTTGAGTCGCGGAAAGAAGCCAGCATAGCCGAATCAACAGCTCCGGCAGCTGTAATTTGGCTTTTAATCTTGTCGACGGCCTTTGTGTCGGTTACAACTCCAAATTCGTTCTTGAGTTGATCGAGACGGCGGCGACTTGCCATCTGTCCGCGCTCGTCGCGAGAAATGGCATTTTTGATAGTGCCTTTTGCTTGGTCGAATGATTCAACATCCTTGCCGTCCAAACGCTTAATGATGTGGTAACCATAAGCGGTTGCGAACGGTTCGGAAATCTCGTTGTTTGAGAGCGCAAAAGCAGTGTCTTCAAATTGCGGAACCATCTTTCCGGTGCCGAACCAGGGTAGTTTGCCTCCTTGTGCTGCCGAACCGGGATCTTCTGAATTTTCGCGCGCAACGGTCTCGAAGTCTGCACCGTTGGTTACTAACGTGTATAGTGAATCGATATAGCTACGCTGTGCTTGAGCTTCTTCGGGCGATTTGCCACGAGTGAGTCGCAGGATGTGCTCTACCAGCACCTGTCCGCGAGCCGGACGCTTGGCGTTTACCTTTACAATATGGTAGCCGTAGGAAGTAGTGATTACTCCGGAGTGGCCACCGATGGGTAATGTGTAAGCAGCGTTTTCGAAAGATGCCGGGTAACGATTGGCTGAGATATAGCCCATGTTGCCGCCTCTTGCTGCCGAACTCTTGTCTTCAGAGAAACGTGTAGCGAGATCCGCAAAGTCCTCCCCTGCTTCTACGCAGTTGAGCAGTGAATCCATCAGTGTCTTCTTCTGTTCTTCAGTTCTGCCGGGCGATTGATGGAAAATCATGATATGGCTAACGTCAACATCCTCCTGCATACGTGCATACTGTGCGTTAAGGATACTGTCCTCAACGGCTTGGTCGATCAGATATGGAGCTGCCAAGTCATGACGATAGGTATTGAATTCTTTTTCGAACGTTTCGGTTTTGTCAATGCCGAGAGCTTCGGCAGCGGCAACCTTCTGACGGTACGGGATGAACAACTTGAGGTACTCCTGAATGTCTTGAGGAGTAGACTGCTGAGCGTTGTTCTTGTGATAAAGATATTCAAACTCGCTGAGAGTAACAGGCGTGCCCCCAACTGTCATAAGTACGGGGTCTGCCTGCCCTTTGGCGTAAGTCAGAGCCGACGTGCCTAAAAGAATTGCCAGCGATAAGAGACCTTTCTTCATTTTTATAATGGATAAATGATAGATTAAACTGTCAAACAATCGCCCATGTAAAGGCGCTATCTGTTTAACGTATTTGAGTGGGTTTTATTATAGAAACCGGACTTTTTCATCAAAAAATTCGTAACTTTGCTCCCATGTTATTTGAAGATTTTGATTTTACCGACGATCTGCTCGATGCACTTTATGCGATGCACTTCGAGGAGTGTACACCGATTCAAGAGAAAGCTATTCCGGTAGTGCTTGATCGTCGCGACCTTATAGCGATTGCCCAGACCGGTACGGGCAAGACCGCAGCATATCTTTTGCCGGTAATTGATTTGCTGGCCGAGTTGCCCGAAGCCGATGGGTTTGTTAACTGCTTGATAATGGCCCCTACTCGCGAACTTGCCCAGCAGATTGAGCGGCAGATGGATGGATTCAGTTATTACCTGCCATTGTCGAGTATTGCCGTCTATGGCGGTACGGATGGAGCCGGGTTTGCCCGTCAGCAGAGGGGAATGAAGGCCGGTGCTGACGTTGTGATTGCTACTCCGGGACGTCTGCAAGCCTTGTTGCAAATGGGTGGTATTGATCTGTCGAAGGTGAAGCATTTTGTCCTTGATGAGGCCGATCGTATGCTCGATATGGGTTTTTATGATGATATTATGGCGATAGCAAAGCTGCTGCCTACTGATCGTCAGACCTTGCTATTCTCGGCAACTATGCCTCCGAAAATCCGTAAGCTTGCTCAAGCGTTGCTCCATGATCCTGTAGAGGTTAAGATTGCTCCATCGCGCCCGGTAGAGAAAATTAAGCAGTCGGCTGTTTTCTGTAATGACGACGAAAAGGAGCAATTACTCATTAATATATTAAAGCAACATAAAGGTGAGCGTGTGATTGTGTTTGCTGCATCCAAGCATGGTGTGCGCGATCTTGCTCGCTCCTTGCGGCGCATTGGTGTGAAGGCTGCGGAGATTCATTCCGATTTGGATCAGCAGCAGCGCGACGATACTATTCGCGGTTTTCGTAGCGGTCGTATCGAAGTTATTGTTGCTACGGATCTTTTGGCTCGCGGTATTGATATTGATGAGGTGATGCTGGTGGTGAACTATGATGTGCCACGCGAAGCCGAGGATTATGTCCATCGCGTTGGGCGTACGGCTCGAGCTAATGCCGATGGCGAGGCTGTTACTATTGTTAGTCCACGCGACCGCCGTGCGTTTGCGCGCGTTGAATCAACTCTTCATATCCAGATTTCATCTGAGAATCGTCCGGCATCCCTGCCGCGCTCCTCTGCTGACCGTCCATCACGCTCCTCCAGGCGCCCTCACCCCAACTCCCCCAACCGGCAACGCCAAGGGCAGAAGCAGCGTCAACGGCCAAGGAAAGGCAACAATCCCAACAATAATCGTGCACAATAATGAAACGTCCAAACAAATTCATCATCGGAGTAATCATCCTCCTGACCATTATAAACATTGTAATAATGGTCAACACTCATTATGCAGGTGATGATTGGGGTTATAAAGGAGTATTTGAAGGACCGACTTTTAGTACTCCATCATACAAGGCGTATCCATTTTGGTGTCATGAACATTGGAAAATTGTCAACGGACGTATGGCCAATCTCATAGCACCATTATGTCTAAATCTCCCCAAAATTGTATTGGGTATCTTATGCGGTTTGGCAATTGGATTCCTTTGCTATAATATCATAACGAAATCCAAGAGTCAAAACAACCCACTATTAGCAATGATCATTCTCCTAACTGCGATGTGGGGATTTTCATGGTGGGATAGTTTCTACCTGTTTGATGTAAATTTCTGCTATGTTTGGTCATCATTAGCTGCATTATTAGCAGTCGGAGTAATGCTCTCCGGAAAGCTTTACAGCAAACTCACGACTCTGTTAATCTCAGCCCTAATGATATGTGCCGGTCAATTTCATGAAGCCTCAAGCCTTCCGATTTGCGGAGGATTATGCGTATATTATCTTCTTAATCGCAATAAATGTCCCCACGGTAGACAATGGTGGCCCGTCATCGGCTATATTATCGGTGTGTTAGTAGTACTTGCCTCTCCTCGTCTATGGCATCGAGCTATGTATGAAGTTGTTCCTAACGACCCCATGTTGATATTGTTGCTGAAGTCTGATGCGATAGTGTTACTAATGCTCTTGCTGATAGTTGGCTCAATGTGTAAACGTACATGGCGCACAACCGTGCTTGCAGAACTTCGCGGCGTCACCGGATTATTTGCAATAGCAGCGATTCTGTCCATGATAATCAGTGGCATATCCGGCATTGTTGGCCGTTCCGGTTGGTTTGCCGAAATTTACGCACTAATTGCGATTGCTCGTTTCATTAATAACCACTTTACACCGGTTAACAATAAAACTGTCGCCGTTACATCTGTAATTCTTGCTATCCTACTTCTGACTCAGCAAAGCGTTACCGCATTCTGGCAGATAAAAATGGGCCGCGAGTCAGATCAATTTGAGGAAGC
>CAZKYD010000141.1:0-5489 GCA_964556875.1 uncultured Alistipes sp. | reverse complement strand
AGCTGATAAGCGGGGCACATTCGGTCATGCCGTAGCCAACGGTGAAGGGGAATTTGATTTTATAGAGGAATGCTTCCACTTCGCTGTTAAGC
Organism: uncultured Alistipes sp.; assembly: GCA_964556875.1. GTDB lineage: Bacteria > Bacteroidota > Bacteroidia > Bacteroidales > Muribaculaceae > UBA7173. The sequence goes on along the minus strand of CAZKYD010000141.1, from coordinate 5,397 downwards.
GGAGCTCCACCGATGATGATTTCTTCGAAACATCCGCCGAGGGCTTCAATGAGCTTGTTGCGAATCTTGGCATAGATCGCACGGTCGAGCAGAGGCACTGCCAGCACCCATCGCATGGCGCGCTTGGTCAGCATCGGCACAATCTGCTTGCGGTAGATCTTTTCGAGAATCAAAGGCACGGACACAATCAGATGAGGGCGTACGTCGGCCAAGGCCTTCATTAGCAGATTGGGAGTTGGCGTCTTGCCGAAAATTGTAATGAAGGCACCGGCAGCCAGCGTAGCCAGCATATCGAAAGCGCAACCGTAGGCGTGGGCCAACGGCAGGAACGACAGTGCGCGCGAGCCTTTGTAGTGGAGACGCGATTCCAATCCGAAGCAGATGTTACCGGCAAGGTTGTCGTAGCTCAGCATAACCCCCTTCGAGAATCCGGTAGTACCGGAGGTGTAGTTGAGGATTGCCAAGGCGTTTTTATCCATTTCGGGATAAATAACATCGTCGGGGTTAAAGCCGTTGCGATATATAGAGCGGAATTTGCGAGTCAGATTGCGGATGACCTTTTCGGGCGAAGTTTCTCCTTCAAAGGTGCGTTCCGCCAAGACGTGGCGTGTTTCCAGCGAGATTGCTGCCTTTAGATTCGGCATTTGTTCAAACTCGAAGTTTTCCCACATTACCTGATTGATAACCAACAGCTTCGCGCCGGAATGGTTGATGATATGCTGGCTGTCGTTGGCGTTAAAATCGGGAAGGATGGGGACGATAGTGGCGCCATAGGTAATCGTGGCCATGAAGAACGTCACCCAAGTAGCTGAGTTTTTACCTAATAGAGCAACTTTGTCTCCTTGCTGGATACCCATTAACTTATAACACAGTTGGATGCGAGCAATGCGGCGAGCTAAATCGCCATAAGTCAGAACTTCTTTTGAACCGTAGTCGGTCAGTGCGGGTAAATCCCAGTTTTCGCGAAATGATTTTTGGTAAATCTCAAGAGTATTATCGGGATAATATTGAGGCTTCATTACGTGATTAAAAAGTTAACAATAGAGTGCGTCAAATTACACCGGAACGGAAAGCTCGGAGAGCCGCTTTTCAAGTTCGGTTGATGTAAGACGAAGATACAATTTCCCACGATATGCAGCCGAGATATTTCCGGTCTCTTCGGAAACGATAATGGCTAAGGCGTCGGTTGCCTGAGAGATGCCCAGCGCGGAGCGATGACGCAGACCGAGAGAGCGGGGTACGTCGGTGTCATGGCTTACCGGCAGGATGCAACCTGCTGCTTTTAATCGGCCACCGGAGATAATCAGTGCACCATCGTGGAGCGGAGAGTTTTTGAAAAATATATTTTCTATTAGTCGAGAATTAATATCAGCATTGATGATGTCGCCGGTCTTCTCATAGTTGTCCAGCGGCACGTCTTGTTGGATAACTATCAGGGCGCCGGTCTTGGTTTTGGCCATTGCCATACACGCATAAACGATAGGCATAACGCGAGTATGGAGGTCGTAGGTCTCGTTGGCGTCTTCTTTCCAGTGATGGAATAATGTGGCTAAAAATTTCCATCGCTTTTTCGAGCCCAATTCAACGAGGAAGCGCTTAATCTGTTCCTGGAAGATGATAACTAAAATCAAAAGGCCGATGCTCATAAACTTATCGAGAATCGAGCCGATTAGCCTCATCTCAAGAATTTCAGAGGCGAGCACCCATACTACAATAAAGGCCAATACACCATAGAAGATATTGATGGTGCCCGACTCCCTCATGATTTTGTAGAGGTAGTAAAGCATCACAGCAACGATGGTGATGTCGAGAATGTCCTTTATGCCGAATGATTCAATCATATTGGTTTCGAGAGTTTGATGTTCATAATTCCGGGGAGAATTATGAGTTTTTGGAGAGTAGTTCCATGACAGCAACGCTTTGTACGGCAGGCGCTACGTCGTGAACGCGGATGATGGCTGCGCCTCGTTCCAAGGCGATGGCGTCTAACGCTATTGTGGCCGGCAGCGAATCTGCAGGCGTGATGTTGAGCGGCTTGTAAATCATCGACTTGCGCGATAACCCGATTAAGACCGGACGGTTATCGAGCAATGCTTGCAGCTGGGGCAACTTAGTCAGCAGTTCGTAGTTCTGATCTACGGTTTTCGCGAATCCCAACCCCGGGTCGAGGATGATATCGCCAATCCCGGCTTGAGTAGCAGCCACGATGCGCTCTCGCATTTCTGCGGCAACACCGGCAATAACGCCGTCGGGGTAGTCGGTCAGCGAGTTCATGGTGTCGGGGGTGCCACGCATATGCATCAGAATGTAAGGCACGCCTAATTCGGCAACCACGGTGAGCATTTTCTCGTCGAGCAGCCCTCCGGAGATGTCGTTGATGATATCTGCGCCGAATTCCTCCACCGATTTGCGGGCCACTTCGCTGCGGAAAGTGTCGATAGAGATAATTACATCTTTCGAAAGTTCACGGACAACGCGAACGCCAAGTTTTACACGCTCCAATTCCTGCTCCTCAGATACGGAGTCAGACCCCGGACGAGTAGAACATCCACCGATATCAATGATGTCGGCACCCTCGCTGAGAAGTTGCGCGGCTTTCTGCTTAACTGTGTCGTAATTGCCGACCGAAGCAGCATCCGCATTGCCGAGCGTTCGCGACCCGCTAAAAAACGAGTCGGGGGTGACGTTTAAAATTCCCATCACCAATGGGCGATCGAACTCGCGGATATTACCGTGGATGTTAAGCGTAAATTTTTGCATTTTTTAGCGATTGGCTATTTACCATGAATTTTCAAACTACGAAGTTAAGAAAAAAATATGTTACGTCCAAATTCACTTGGAAGGTTGAACTTTTTGAATTAAATTTGCAGCGTACAAATACTAATATAATGTCATTACCTGACGAAAATATCTTATTGAAACCAAGCGACAGGCTAACACGTCGTGGTCGAGTGGCAAAATTCCTGATTCATCTTATATGTTTGGGAATGCTGTTTGTCTTGCCGGAGATATTAAACTCAACCGGGAAGCAACAGTTTAGCACAGTTCCGATGCTTCGATTAGGTATTTATCTCAAGGCGCTAGTGTTTATAGCCGTCTTCTACATCAACTATTACTATATAATTGGTAAGAGTTTCGATAGACGATTGTTTATCCTGCGCATGATTGGATATAACCTAATTGTAATCGTAGGGGCATTAATGCTGTTCTGGTTGATCAATGCGTGGATGCAACCCTATTGGGATGAGGCTTGGAAAATGCATCGCGAGATGGGTGGGCCCGGCGGACCCGGTGGACCTCCGGAACCCCGTCCTCACCATCATCCTGATGGGTGGCTATACTGGGTGAACTTCTTTGCGCGCGATTTTGTAATGCTGGTGCTCACCACTGGGCTTAGTATAGCACTGAAACTTAGTGATATCTGGTTAAAGATTTCGCGTCGTTCCGAGCAGCTGATCGCGGCTCGCCGTCAAGAGGAGTTACAAAATCTGAAAAGCCAGTTGAATCCGCATTTCCTTTTTAATACGCTCAACTCGATATATGCGTTGACAGCTGTATCGCCTGAAAAGGCCCAGGAGGCCATTCATGAGTTGAGTGGGTTGCTGCGATATGTGCTCTACGACAATAGTGATGAGGTAGAGCTCAAACGCGAAATGCGATTTATCGAAAACTATGTGAAGTTGATGGCGCTGCGTCTGCCGGCGTCGGCAACGGTTGAATGTAATATCGATCCGAATCAAGGGGGCGAAAACTATATAGCTCCGTTGCTATTTGTGCCGCTGGTTGAAAATGCCTTTAAGCATGGCAATACCGGTCGCCCGGATATGAAGATCGAGATTTCGATTACAGTCAACGATGGTAAAGTTGTTTGCCGTACGGTTAATGGTAAAAGCCATCAGCCGGCTACCACGGTTGCTCCTGGAGAGGGAAAATCGGGTGGTATCGGTCTGACGAATTTACGCCGTCGCTTACAACTTATATATGGTGATCCTAATCTGCTCAAGATATCTTCCGATGATGATATCTTCATTGCAGAATTGACGATCCCTGTCCATAACATAAAACACTAAACAAATACCTTAAATATGTCAACTCTCAAATGTTGCGTTATTGATGATGAACCTCTTGCCGGTAATCTGATCGGTAGTTATGCCGAGCGCACTCCGGCGCTGTCGCTTGAGGGGGTGTTTACCTCGGCTCAGGAGGCTTATCCAGTAATAGCTTCAGGGGATATCGACCTGGTATTCCTTGATATTCAAATGCCTCAACTCTCCGGGATGGAGTTTGTTAAGCTGCTGCCGCCAACAACCATGGTTGTGTTTGTTACGGCTTTTGAAAACTACGCTATCCAGGGGATTAGAGTAAATGCAGTAGATTATCTGCTGAAACCTGTAAACTACAATGAATTTTTGGAGGCTGTTAATCATGCGTTGCGCCGTAAGGAAGCGATGATTAATGGTGTGAAAAAGGTGCCGGTAGGCGGGCTTAACGCCGACTCGGCTGCCAATGGCGAGTCGGGCGAGGTTGTTGCTAATGAGCCTGATTCTGATAGCATCATTGTAAAGTCGGAATATCGTTTGCGTCAGATTGCAAAGAACGATATCTTATATATCGAAGGGCTTAAAGACTATGTTAGAATCTTCGTTGAAGGTGAGCCTCGTTCGGTAATGACGCTGTTGAGCATGAAGGCTATCGAACATTCGCTGACCGGCGGCGACTTCTTGCGTGTGCATCGTAGCTTCATTGTGAACCTGCGCAAGATTCATACTATCGAGCGTAGCCGTATCGTTGTGGTGGATAGAAATGCCAATCCTGCGGTTACACATGAGATTCCGGTAGGCGATTCTTATCGTCCGGCGCTTACGGCTTATGTGGCTTCTCGTTCGCTCAATCAAGACTAAGTAGAACCTCTTCGTTAGGCGGGCTATTTCGTTCCGTCAACGCTAAAATAATAAAGCGAGCTGTTGATTTTTGGTCAGCAGCTCGCTTTATTATTTTCGGCTGATTGAATTTTGAAGAAAATAATTTATTTAAATTAGGATAATCTACATTTATATCAGAAAATACTAAATAATATGTATTTTGATACTCGTACAACAAAATATTTTTTGCAATATTTGCAACAGAAAAATTATTATTATTCAAAAAATCTAAAAAACAACAAAAATCATCAAAAGAGTTAAAAGAATATAATAGTGAATTTGATTTAAAATCAGTTTTCTTTCTTTTAATTTGAACTCTTCTTTTTGAAATATTTTTTTCTTTATCAGGAAGACTACGAGTAACTGTTAAAACAAAATCCCCATCTGAAATAGCAAATGCTTCAATTCTAATTTTATAATTTTTTGTTGTAAAACCTATTTCTTTTTCTGCTTCATCAAGCATATCAAAAAATAA
>CAZKYD010000140.1:0-5532 GCA_964556875.1 uncultured Alistipes sp. | reverse complement strand
TTTGGGGTGATATTCGGTTAGAATGTTTGGAAAAAGATTGTGCTATGAAAAGCGTAGTTCGACATTTGCATAATTTGATAGCCAAAATTGTTGCTTTCTGTTTTATTGTAGCGAGCTTTATGGCTCGTGGCAATGACCTATATTTTAAACAGATAAGTTTTCCAAACATTGGTAATGAAGAAAACGGCAATCCAACGGTCAATGCGATATTTAAGGACTCACGTCAGTTTGTCTGGATCGGATCGGAGAAGCGACTTACGCGATTCGACGGCGTACATCTCGTTGATGCCCCGTTAGACGATGGAAAAGAGACCGCCGGATCTGTCACCGCGCTTGCCGAATATAAAGAAGAATGTATCTTAATCGGCACCAATAAAGGGCTTTATCGTTTTCCGAACGACAATCAGAAGCCGATATTACAGAAATTGTTCTCCGATAAAATCGAATCTGTCTCTTCGCTTTTGGCATTAGATAATAATAGATTATTAGTTGGAACGAAACGCGGAATACAGTTGGTAACGCTCGGAGCGATGACCCTCAAGGAGCTGCCACTGACGTCAAGTTTAATCGACGATTCCAATAATATCATTGGAATGTCACGCCTGAAAGACGCTGTTTACATCATCACAAAAGGGGGACTCTTTAAGTTAGATCTAAAAACCTGGAAATATACTCGCCTTACCGATTATAACTCTGCGGAAGTTGACCAAACCTCAATTGTAGCGACGCCATCTAAGGTGTATGTCGGTACGATGGGGGAGGGGATTATCCCTTACAACCTGTCGACCGGGAAGAAAGAACCCTCGATTCCGATTGCTGCAACCGTTGTAACCTCAATGATTGCAACGGAAGATTATTCGAGCCTTTATGTCGGCACTGATGGTGGAGGTGTTTATAAGCTCAGTCTGCCCGATGAAAAGGTGGTAGAGCGCTATAATCATCAGCCAAATAATTCCTATTCGCCGCATAACAATCAGGTGCGCGCCCTGATGCTGGATAATAGCGCTCTATTGTGGATAGGATATTATCAGAATGGTGTTGACTATACGCTAAATACAGCCGGCGCATTCTCAGTGTTTAATGACCTACGCCTACTGAATAGCCGCGGAATGGCGGTCAGAGCATTGTCGGCCTCCGGCAACGAAATAGCATTAGGTACACGCGAAGGGCTCGTTTATATGGATTTGCAGAAGCAAACTGTAGCGCGATTAAATCTGTCGAGCTTGCGCTCCGATATGGTGTTGGCACTCCTGCGTGATGGTAATAAACTGTATGTAGGCACGTATGGTGGTGGCTTATCAGTGGTATCACTGCCGTCGATGGCGGTAGAACGAGTAGCCGGTGGCGACGTAACGTTGATGAGTGGCCACGTGTTTGCCATTGAAAAGCAGTCGGACAACAGTCTGTGGGTAGGCACTAACACCGGCGTTTATCAGATTTTAGATAATAAAGTTGTAAATCATTATACTTCAAATAACTCCAAGCTCCCCGAAGGGAATGTCTATGAGATATTCTTCGACTCGCAGCAGAAGGGATGGGTATGTACGGAGAGCGGTGTCTGCATTTATGATCCGGTAAGAAAAACGTTCCGTACAGATCTCTTCCCATCCGGATTCCCAAAAAATCGACGTATCCATACCGTCTATGAGGATAGTAAGCATCAACTTTACTTCCTCCCGGAAAAAGGTTCGCCCTTCAGAACGTCGTTGGAGTTAGGCAACTTTACAAAACTTGAACCGTCAACTCGTCAAGAAACTGATGCCAAGGCGATTATCGAAGATAAAACCGGAGCAATATGGATGGCAACCACTCACGGCATCTATCGCCACGATAAAAATCAATGGCATCATTATAACTTTATTGACGGTGTGCCATCGCAAATCTTTTTGCAGTGTCAACCGGCTTTCGATGCTAACGGCAATCTATGGTTTGGCAACTCTGACGGCCTGCTGCTCTGCGATTTATCGAAAGTCGACTCAACGCATAAAGATAAAACCGGCATTCATCTTGTTGCCGTATATGGTAATGGTGAAGACCTTGATTTAACTGCGTATGGCAAGCAACGCATTAAGCTGAAAGACTACTATGTAACCTTGTCGCTTAATTTTACAACCTTCGGCTACTCCATTGACGATGCCCGCGATTTTGAATATTCAGTTGACGGGGGAGAATGGATGTTGCTGAATAGTGATTTTACAGCTACTTTGGAGAATATCGGAGGAGGTATTCATCGCGTTGCGGTTCGTTGCGTGGATAATCCTGGCTCTGAAACCACTGTTGAAATTGATATGCCATATTCATGGATAGGTAAGCTTGTGATTCTCATGGCGATTTCCTTGGTAATTTTGCTTATCTATATTATATGGTATCATTTCTATATCCGCTCAAGGGTTAGAGCCCGTAAGGCCGCTGCAAAGTTAGCAGAGGAGGCAAAAGCGCAGCAAGCCGAATCTGCTGTAAAGAAGAAATATTCTGCCAACCATATGTCGGATGAAAAATGTGCTGAAATCGTTACAAAGATTGAAGCCGTGATGAAAGCCGAGAAGCCATTCCTCAATTCGGATATGAAAATCGCAGATTTGGCAGCATTGACCAATGTCTCCAGCCATAAACTTAGCTACATCTTTAGCCAATATATGAATGTATCGTTCTACGATTACGTCAATCGCTTCCGCGTAGATGAATTTAAGCGCGTGGTTGCCGAGCAAGGTGTTAATTCCCTTACGCTATCGGCTCTTGCCGAGAAAGCCGGGTTTAGCTCTCGCGCGTCCTTCTTCCGCTACTTTAAGGAAATTGAAGGCATCTCTCCCGGCGAATATATCAAGAATCTCCCTCGCTAAACCTCTTTCAACTCTTTCCTGTCAGGACTATCTCTCTTTAGAACCTATCATTTACCTGTCTTCCTATTAACAAACTCAGTCAATCTACTAACACAACTAACCCCATCCCCATTCCCTGTAAAACACAGCTTTCCGAGTCTCAAATATAGGATTTGAGACTGCATTTAAAATTAACGAGTCTCAAAAAATTATGTAAGACTCCAGTCTCAATAAATTAGTAACCTGTAAATCAATCATTTAGAAAATTGTTATTTCAAAAAATTAACTGATATGTAAATGGCGTAATTTTTCTTTTATTTAGATTTGGTTGAATGTAATTTTGCATCGGTAACAATACCACAACAGCAAAATTAACCTTACAACCCTAAATCAAAAAAGCACTCACCATGGACACTGGTAAGCTTATAGAAAACGCCTACGAACTCTACTTCGAGAAAATCGTAAGTTACATTTCTTTCCGTATCAACAACCAGGAAGACGCCCGCGACTTAGCACAAGACGTTTTTATGCGTTTGCTCGAACGCTCAGCTTTTATATATGAAGAAGCTGCCGAACGTTTGCTTTTCACCGTCGCAAAGAACCTTGTTAACGACTACTTGCGTCATCATTATTGCAAGCAGGAAGTTGACCGTTACCTAATGGACTACACAACTACATCCGACAACAACATCGAACATCAGCTCAACGCATCAGAACTCGCACAACTCGAACAGAAGAAGCTCGCGTTGATGCCCCAGCAGCGTAGACTTATCTATGCTATGCGTCGCTTTGAAGAGAAGTCGGCTCAGGAAATCTCCGAAGAACTCAACCTTTCACGCCGCACCGTGGAAAACCATCTTTATATCGGAGTGAACCAGATGCGCGATTATTTGCGTGCGTGCATCTAATAATAGTTTCATGCGTCAAGGGTTGTACTGCTAATCCTTAAGCTGTAAACGGATTAGAATTTTGACTGCAAACGATTAATTAGAAGTAAATTTACCTTATAATAAATAACTCATGAACTTATCCCCTAAAAAGAGACACAGTCTGTTTCCGATAGCTAAAGCTTTCGTGTTCAGTACAGTGTTGGCCGGTGGTTGCGTTATTGGCGCAAATGCCGAGCCGCTACCTGCTACCGTAGCTGAAGCTCCGGTAAGTGGTAAAATATCGGGTACAGTGGTCGATGCTTCGGGCGATCCGATCATCGGTGCTAGTGTACTGGTAAAAGGTACTCAAAATGGTACTTCAACCGATATGGATGGTAATTTCACTCTTTCCAATGTGAAGGGTGGAACTCTTGTTATCTCCTATGTAGGTATGAAGTCGCAAGAGATTAACATCACCGGCAAAAGCAAGGTGAACGTTACTCTCGAAGACAATGCAGAAATGCTGAGCGAAGTTGTAGTTGTCGGCTATGGTTCTCAGAAGAAAGAAACATTGACCGGCGCTGTGACTGCTGTTAGTTCTAAAGAGCTGGAGAATAAAGGAACACTTTCATCTCCACTACAAGCTCTCCAAGGTCAGGTACCTGGTGTGATTATCACCCGCTCATCAACAGCCCCTGGTGATGAATCATGGGGTATGACTCTCCGCGGTAAGTTCTCAGCAAACACTTCCGACCCTCTGATTATTATTGATGGTGTTGAATACGAAAGTGTCAACGACCTTCGCCTGCTGAATCCTTCGGATATTGAGTCGATCAACTTCCTGAAGGACGCAGCTGCGTCTATCTATGGTTCTAAGGCTGCAGGTGGTGTTGTACTTGTAACCACAAAGAAAGCTAAAGAATCAAAACTGCGTATCGACTACTCCGGTTCTGTAACCGGTAAGTTCAAAGGTATGGTTCAGAAGAAACTAAATCTGGAACAATGGGCAAATGCAACCATCGAAGCTCGTACAAACGACGGCTATGATGATTCTGATACTTGGATGAAATATGCTAAGTTCGCCCTGCAGTATCCTAATCAGTATCTCGACTGGAACTATACCGGTAACCCCTTCAATGCGTTCACCGATACCAACGATATCACCTTCTTCGACACCGACTGGGACGATATCCTTTGGGGTAACTCTTCATCAACTCAACAGGAGTTAGCCATCACCGGCGGTCGCGAAGGTAACACATTCCGCTTGTCGTTGGGCTATCTGCACGACAACTCTAATCTCAAGTGGGGTACCAACTTCAACAACCGCTATAACATCCGTTTGACCAACTCGGTTGACTTTACCAAGTGGTTCCACCTGGAATCGGTTGTAGGTTACAACCGTCAGCATCAGGTTGCGCCTACAATGATCGGCTCGGCCTTGAACGCTGCTCAGCAACCAGGTTTCCCCTCATCGACCAAGAACGGTCTGCCTTACGCTTGGGGTACTTGGAAAACGCCTAACTGGCAGTGTGAACTCGGTGGCGATAACACATTGAACGTTTCAGCCCTGAACATCAGCGAGAATCTTACATTTGATTTGTATGACACCCTCGCCCTGCATACCGTATTCGGCTACAACACCTCGGCTGCATCGCGCGACACCTATCGCAACAATATTACATTCTATAACTACGCCGGCACCGACATCGTGTCAGCAGCTACAGAAAAAGCTTCCGACAGTTACTATACTAAGAGCAACAGCCGCACCGACTTCTATTCAATTCAGGCTTACTTGGATTGGAACCGCACATTCAATAAGGTTCACAACCTGAAGTTGATGGCCG
>CAZKYD010000139.1:0-5654 GCA_964556875.1 uncultured Alistipes sp. | reverse complement strand
GCCTCTGCCGCCTCATCCTGGGGTTACCCACACCCCCGCGGCCTCCGGCCTCTCCCTGCTCGTCGTCTTTGTTCCGGCCGGCTTGCATGTCATCCCCGCATCGTCGCCACGCGCCATCCGGATGGCATCTACTGCCAACCTCTCCGAGGCTGGGGCAGGGTAGGGCCGGGCTACTGATCCCCAGGAATCGGCTATCGAGGCTCCTGGCGTCGCCTCTGCCGCCTCATCCTGGGGTTACCCACACCCCCGCGGCCTCCGGCCTCTCCCTGCTCGTCGTCTTTGTTCCGGCCGGCTTGCATGTCATCCCCGCATCGTCGCCACGCGCCATCCGGATGGCATCTACTGCCAACCTCTCCGAGGCTGGGGCAGGGTAGGGCCGGGCTACTGATCCCCAGGAATCGGCTATCGAGGCTCCTGGCGTCGCCTCTGCCGCCTCATCCTGGGGTTACCCACACCCCCGCGGCCTCCGGCCTCTCCCTGCTCGTCGTCTTTGTTCCGGCCGGCTTGCATGTCATCCCCGCATCGTCGCCACGCGCCATCCGGATGGCATCTACTGCCAACCTCTCCGAGGCTGGGGCAGGGTAGGGCCGGGCTACTGATCCCCAGGAATCGGCTATCGAGGCTCCTGGCGTCGCCTCTGCCGCCTCATCCTGGGGTTACCCACACCCCCGCGGCCTCCGGCCTCTCCCTGCTCGTCGTCTTTGTTCCCTCCAGGCTGCATCGCCATCATGCTGATGGGGATGGTGGACGGGATCGTCTCAGGCTGATATGCGTCAGGACCGTACGGCATCGTCCCTGGTTGATGGGGGAGGCGGCAAGGAGAGCCCGGAGGGCGCGATGGTAACGTTAACCCCAGGATGAGGGGTGTAAAGCGACGGTAGGAGCATCACCCCGATTCCTGGGGCTTCCCGGATGACATACCTCCCCCCACTATCCCCGGCCTCGGAGAGGACGGCCGTCATATCATCCCCGCGTCATCATCATCATCCCATGCGACGCCCCATTCGGGCGGTCGGGGGCCAGGCGTTCCGGGGGGGGATGGACAGAAAAAAAGGAATCCGGTTATAACGTGAGGGAGAGCGTTATAGCCGGATTCCGATCAATTCTAATCTAATCTACTATGTTTTACTTCGAATATGTTAATCGAATATTTCTGTTATTTGCGGTAGATAACCTTAGAGGTTTGAGTAGAGGTAACGCGGATGTAGATGTTACCGTCAACGGGGTTGTTGATGCGGTAGCCCTGCAGGTCGTACCATACGGGAACTTCGTTAGTAGCATTCACTGAAACGTTTTCAACACCTGAGATAACTTCGCTTTCTTCGTCAGGGGTATCAACGGGAACCTTAGGTTCGTCGTCGTTCGGACGGGCTGACAGAACAGCGGTGTTACACGGGATGATGTATGTAGCTTCAGGATTGCTTACGAGCGACATGTTAGGATACTGCGCGAGGGTAGAGGTATTAACATCGTCGGGTTCGAAGCTGTAGGTTTCGCCACCAATTACGAGTTCGGCAGAGTCGTTACAGTCGTTGTGGAGGACGTAAACTCGAGTAGAAGCGCTAACAGGATTAGGAGTAACAGCGCCGGTCAAGGTTGATTCGCCAAAGCGGATCTGAGAGATTTCGGTGTTGCTCTTGCCTTCTTCACCTTCTTTGTAAGGCTTCAGGTTGTCGATGCTGGTCATTGACCAATCGCTGGTTTCTGTAGCGTCGTCAGTGGTGTCAGCTTCGTCGGCACGGCGAGGAGCCTTTGAAGATTCGGTGTAACGCTTGTTTTCGGGGTTATACCAGTTATATTCATAACCATATTCTTCACCTTCAGCATAGACGATATCCAGAGCGTATTCCGCTTCTTCCGTATTCTTATTTTCGATGATAACGGGCTGGAATGCCTTGATTACGTAGTCACCATTAGCATCAGCTTCGAGAGGTTCGAGGTCGATAACCGTACCGCCATTTTCATAGTCGGCAGACTGACCGCTGGTGTAAACCGTGAGGTCGTCCGTATATTTGTCAGGAACTTTGACATTGAACGGGAAGCAGAAGGTGTTGTAGTAGTAACCACCGGTTGTAGTGTTCTCATCATATACTCCACTCTGGTTGTAGAAGTAGATAGGCACTTGCTTAACTTCCTTAATGAACCAGTTCTGAACATTTTCGGTAGGTCGATCGGTTGTCGGTTCGATACGATCGGGATAACCTTCACGGACTGTAGCCTCCATGTAATCTTCAGTCGGGTCTTGATAAAGACCGAGGTAAGATTTGTTGCGGACAGATGTACGAGCGTCGTTGTTGTAGTGCGACTTCAGGATCACTGCACCGGGATATACAATCAGGCTGTAAGGTTTGTACAAAGAGTAGACGGCAGCGTCGGGGTTATCATCGGCACGAGAGTCGACAACCGCACGGTTAGCTGTTAAGCTGAGGACATCGCGAGAGTTCACGGCGCGAACGAAGAAGTAGTGTTCGGCATCCGTACCGTCCTTCTTGCCTTCCTGGTCGAAACGCCAGTAAGAAGGAACAACTTCGGGATCTATCCAGCCAAGATCTGTCATATGGAAGTAAACGCGCTGCGTTTGCTGAGCTTCGTGGAAGTCTTTTGCGTAGTAAGTTTCACGCAGTGCAAGTCCGTCGAAGTAGGGGAATGCAGACATAATCTGATAGAAACGACCGATACGCGGGTGAACGATGAATTCCTCGTTCTCGATAGCTTCAACTAATGCTTCATAAGCGTGTTGAGCTTCAACTTGTTCAGTGTCGCTCATTTCTACGCCGTTCTGCTTCTGTTCGTAGTAGTATTTAACCAGGGCAACGAGTTCAAGGAATGTCAGCTGACGATTGTCAGTTTCAGTTTTGCTCGGTGTGAGGTTTTCCAGTGTAACTGAATATTCAGGATCATGACCGTAAGGAGTGCCTTCCACGTTCTTTGTGAAATCAATTACCTTGCCTTCAAAGCCTTTCTTGGTTTCATTGCCGTCGTTGTCGGTAGTAACAGTGTAGACGTTCTTCGTAGCGTCGAAGAAGCCAACGAGAGTCTCGTCGTCGGGGTTCAAGTTGTTCAGAATCCACTGGATGAGGTCTTCATTAATCTCGTTCTCCATGTCGATCGGAGTGATGTAATACCAGTTCGACTTTGCAAGGCCGCTGGGCTGTGTGCTTGTATTCCACGGGTCTGAAGTCTGAACAGCTTTGTCTGTACCGGTGTTCGTGACGTCGGTATTCAGATAGTTACACTTGTTCTCATCTGTTACAGAGTCGATATCTTTGAATACTACGAAACGACCACTGACATCGTCAGGAATAATCTGGTATTGGGTGGCATTGATGCTTTCGAGGGTGTCACCATCGCCGAGCTTGCGGGTAACAACTTTGCCGTTCTCATCCTTGCAGAGGTATTCGCCTGTGCCTTCGTTTACGATATAGTAAACATCGTTCAGATCGTTGCCGTCAGCGTCTTTAGCATCCTTAACTTCGATGATGCGCCAGATAGTGTTCAGCTCGCTGGTCTTGTTCTCATCGATGGTTGAGGTGTAGTCGCAGGTAAGAGTAGTGGTGCCGTCGCCATTGTCGCGTTCGTAAACGTTACCACCTTTTTCGTTATAGTACTCGTTATTCTCACCCATGTATAACCAAGGAATCATAGAGATGTAAGCGCCGTCGTAGATGTAATCCATCATAGATTCTGAGTTTTCGCGTACAGCGTCAACATAGAACAGACGGTTGTTTTCATTAAGAGTCCAAGTTACCACGTCGTAAGCACCACCGGTAGAGGTTGCGCTGACATTCAGGTAAGTTTCGCCTGTATTAGCATTAGAGTCTTTAATGACAACGAACGACTGGTGCTCTTGGTCAGGAGCGAAAGTATATTTACCGGCTTCATTAATGTTTGTAGTTAATGAGATTGACTGGTGATTGCCGGTGCCGTCAAGAGCTTTGACATACATCTTTGCCAACTCATTATAGATATAATAGGTGTCGGCAACAGCTTCTTCTTCGGTTGATGCTGCTCTTTGCGGAGCTGATTCGGCAGAATCGTCGGAAGAGGTTTCAGGTACAGAGGTGTAGCATTGGATAAGTTTCCATTCCTTGTAGCCGCCGGGATTGAAGCCGGGGTTATTGCCGTTGTAGTCACACGGCTTACCATTAACTATAGTAGAACGATAAATTCGGTTAGCACCTTTTGCGAGATACAGCTTAGAACCATCGTAACGATAAGGCTCAAACTGAACGGTAGCGCCATCGAAGATACCGCTATAAGAGGTGTTGACGGCATCGCGTAGACAGAACTGGTTGTCTTCGCTGGTGGCATTAGTAGTAGCCGCGAGCTTATTAGCGCCGTCTAATGTCAGATAGTAGGGTGTGTTGTCGATAGTTGTCTTGAAAGCAACAGAGTTACCATCGTCGGAGGGAATAGCGTAGAATTCGGAAGCAGCTGATTGCTCTTTGGTAAGGGTTACATTACCATCAACAATAGCTATATATTCCTTCAAAGAACGGTTGTAGAGGTTGTAGGCTAAATTATGAATACCATCTTCGCCTTTCCATGTATCTGCAATCTTGTCTAAGCGGAGGTTCCAGTTGTTATGACTGTTGTTAGCACGGTATGGTTTCTCTTTGTATTCTGTCATACCGTTATAACGGCCGATATCTTTATAGCCGTTGGGTTGGTCTTCATATACTGCGTCATATTTATCGTCGGGGACCAGATTCCAAACAGACAGCCAAGCGTTTTCGGCTTTTTCACCAATGATAAAGCCCATTTCATCGTAGAGGTTCAAGTAACCTTGATCCTCAAACTTAGCGCGAGGAGAAAGGTAAAGTTCAGTGCTCGGAGCTACCTTATAGATAGAGGCGTCGTGGGGTGTTTCTACCATGAAGGCAGTGTGGATCATTACAGAATTATCAATTACCGAAGGATATGTCACATCCCCCGGGCTTGCGCTTTGCGGGTCTGAGGCATTGGTTTCGCCGTAGTCCACGATTCGTTCAGTGACGAATTGGCCATCACCGGTGTAGATTGATAGGGCGCTGTTGCTCAGCTCCCCTAAATCAAAACGTTTGTAGGTCTGATCGGTAACGGTTGTTGTGGTCGTAACGTCGTCGCCATTTTCGTCTTGAGTTGTCGAGGTTTCATTGTGGGTATAAGTCTTTGTTGACCACCCAACAGGAATTATCAGATATCCATTGACTTCGTTGTCGTAATCGCGCAAACCGAAAGCGTCTTCGCTAATACCGAAATCAACAACAGTATAACGTCCGGCCTCTGATTTATCGGTAGTATAGGGGACTTTTTGGCCTGTTGATGAAGTGTTTGTCTTACCTACATATACCTTTCTGCCCTTATTCATCAGATAATATGTATCTTGCGGGCCGGCAGGCACGAATGTCCATACTGAGGCGGAACCGGCTACAGTGTCGGTTGCAACTAATTTGTGCTGGTTGGCATCGCTTGCAACGTAGGCATTATATGTAAGGTGGAAGTGGTCGTAAGTGCCATCGCTATTCTTTGAAACAAGATTCTTCGAAGTAAGCAAGAACTCCTTGTTAGCCAAATCGGGCATAACAAGAGTCTTGGCGCTAGAGGGAGCTTCGCGAATGAAGAACCAGTTACCATCATCCGGATGGTGGTGGTTCTTTATAATAGGAGAGGCA
>CAZKYD010000138.1:0-5706 GCA_964556875.1 uncultured Alistipes sp. | reverse complement strand
AAGCAATCATCTACTCAATGACCGAAAAGGAACGTCTGAACCCCGAAATTATCAATGGTAGCCGCCGTAAGCGTATTGCTGCCGGTTCGGGGACAACGCTCCAGGAGGTTAACCGCCTGCTGACTCAGTTTGAGCAGACTCGCAAGATGATGAAGGCTGCTACAGCTATCAAGAACCCGATGAAGATGATGCGCAATATGCAGAATCTTCGCAAAATGCATAGATAATATCTATCAGGAATTATGACATTAATCGACGGTAAGGCAACGGCTGCCAAGATTAAAGCCGAAATTGCTGCGGAAGTAGCGCAGATGATCGAACGTGGCGAAAAGCGTCCTCATTTAGCTGCTATCCTTGTAGGTCATGACGGAGGTAGCGAAACTTATGTTGCCTCGAAAGTTAAGGCTTGCGAGGAGTGTGGCTTCACCTCTACACTGATTCGTTTTGAATCTGACGTAGAGGAGCAGGAGTTGCTCGACGCAGTTGATCGCCTTAACCGCGACGAAGATGTTGACGGATTTATAGTTCAGCTTCCGCTACCGAAGCATATTTCGGAGCAGAAGGTGATTGAAGCTATCGACTATCGTAAGGATGTTGATGGTTTCCATCCGATTAATGTCGGTAGAATGTCGATAGGGTTGCCTTGCTTCAAGAGCGCTACCCCTGCCGGTATCCTGACTCTGTTGGAACGTTATGAGATTCCAACAAAGGGTGCCAATTGTGTGGTGCTTGGTCGTAGCAATATTGTCGGCAAACCGGTAGCTACGTTGATGATGCAGAAGGGGTATCCCGGCGATGCAACTGTTACAGTTTGCCATCGTGCTACCAAAAATCTGAAAGAAATCTGTCGAGAAGCTGATATTATCATTGCGGCTATGGGTGTCCCCGGATTTGTTACCGCTGATATGGTAAAAGAAGGGGCTACGGTTATCGACGTTGGCACTACTCGAGTGGCAGATGCTACGCGAAAGAGTGGCTTCCGCCTTCGTGGTGATGTGGAATTTGATGAGGTCGCTCCGAAGTGTGGCTTTATCACCCCCGTCCCGGGCGGCGTAGGTCCAATGACGATCGTGTCGTTAATGCGCAACACTCTATTGGCCGGCCAGAAAGCTATCTATAAATAACTATCATATAAAAAAGGGGGCTGTTTATGCCCCCTTTTTTACCTTAAAATCTTGCCATTCACCGATGAACAGTTTGCTTACAGCTGCCGTTTCGATGGCTCTTGCGTTATCATCACCGCAGGAGGTGGATATCGTGTTTGCCGGGGATGCCATGATGCATACCGGTCAGCTTGAGGCTGCAAAAAGAGGAAATGGGGTATATGATTATAGCTACTGCTTTTCGGCCATCGCTCCGTATGTTAGTCAGGCGGATTATGCCGTTGTCAATCTCGAAACTCCATTAGCCAAAGCACCCTATTCAGGTTATCCTCAGTTTAATGCCCCCGACAGTTATGCCGAGGCGTTGTCGGCTGCCGGCTTTGATCTGTTCCTTACAGCCAATAATCACACCCTCGACCGTCGAGATAGAGGCTTGAAGCGCACCGTTGCCACTCTTGATTCCCTTGGATATGCGCATATCGGTACATATACCAATGCTTCAGAGCGTCAGCAGCGTATCCCGTTCATAGTTGACATATATGGGTTTAAGGTCGGATTCCTCAATTATACGTTTGGCACTAACGGCATCTCGGTCACTACGGATGCAGTGGTGGATTATATCAATGCCGATAAGATTCGAGCTGATATAGCCAAAACTCGCCGAGAAGGAGCGGAAATCATAGCAGTCGCGATGCATTGGGGCGAGGAATATACGTTAGTGCCGGTGGCGTCGGAGCGACGTTGGGCAAAGCTCCTGGAAGATGAAGGGGTTGACATTATTATGGGGGGGCATCCTCATGTAGTTCAGCCGATGGAATTGCGCACTAATCATAAAACCGGTAAGCCATTTTTCCTGAGCTATTCTCATGGAAATTTTATTTCCAATATGATGACTACCGATACTCGCGGAGGAATGCTTTCACGCATCACTTTGTCGCGCGATGATAAGGGAGTGGCGTATGTGAAGTCGGCTGCTTATAAATTGGTGTTTACCGTGCCCCCTGTTAATGGTACATTTTCGCCGGAGGCTACGAGCGGTTCGCAGCCGGTTGGTAGTCGTTACGGATTTGTTCGTGAGAACTATATCGTAATGCCGATTGACTCTGTGCCGTCGGCGTGGCGCAGTCGTTCCGCGGATTTTGCACGCTCGGCTCGTTCGGCATTTCGCGCTAACCTCGGCGACATAATCGCGGAGTAGTAACGATAAATTCGGGCGAATTTTGTAACTTTGCAGTCGAATTTAATTAAATTATAGAGAAATACACGAACAATTATGACCTCAAAACTTTGCTGTGTTGGCCACATTACGCTTGATAAGATTATAACACCACGTCATACGGTACATATGCCGGGTGGTACGTCATATTATTTTGCGCATGCTATGAGCCACCTTGACCCTGCGATTTTTACGCTGGTCACATCGTTGGCTGAGTCGGAGATGCAAGCTGTTGAGGATATTCGCCGTGAGGGGATTGATGTAAAGGTATTGCCAAGCCGCCGTTCTGTATATTTTGAAAATTCGTATGGCGAGAATAGTGATAACCGCACTCAGCGCGTGCTTGATAAGGCCGATCCTTTTACTGTAGACGGGTTGCGCGATGTAGATGCTGAGATTTATCATTTGGGCAGTTTGTTAGCCGATGATTTCCCGATGGATCTGTTGAAATACCTCTCAGGTAAGGGGGTGTTGTCGGTTGATGCGCAAGGGTATCTTCGCGAAGTAAGAGGGGAAAAAGTGTATGCCGTTGACTGGGCGGAGAAAGCGGAGGCTCTGCGCTATATCGATATTCTGAAAGTTAATGAGCACGAAATGGAGAGCCTTACCGGGGAAACTGATCCGCATAAGGCTGCTATCATGTTGGCTGAAATGGGGGTGAAAGAGGTTGTAGTGACGCTCGGTAGTATGGGCTCACTGATTTATGCCGAGGGGAAATTCTTTGATATCCCGGTTTATCCTACATCGGAGGTTGTCGATGCCACCGGCTGCGGCGACACCTATATGGCCGGCTACCTTTATCAGCGTAGCCTCGGTGTTGGCTATCTTGAAGCCGGTAAGTTTGCCGCAGCAATGTGTACGATTAAACTCGGTGCGTCCGGCCCGTTCTCCGGCAGCAAGGAGGATATTGCCGCCTTGATTAATGCTTAGTCTTTAGTGAGCTAAGCGCAAAGAGCAGCACAACTGCGTAGCCCATGCAGGGCACTATAAAGGAGGCGGAAACCGATACAGCTTCTGCAATATGCCCCATCATTAATGCGCCAACCGCACCTCCAATAGGTGACATCATCAGCAACGATGATGCAACTTTTGTTGTGGCTCCGAGTCCGCGGATGGCAATCGCGAACATGGTAGGGAACATGATAGCTTCAAATGCGTAGCAAGCAAATAAGCCCACTTTTGAAGCCATGCCGATATTGAGTGTTACTAACAGGGCTCCAATCACGGTTGCAGTGGCGCAAACGGTCAACACTTTCTCGGCCTTAACGTAGCTCATTATCCAACTACCGATAACTCGGGCAACCATAAATAGGCCGAGGCCTCCGAACGATAGTACGATAGCCGCATTCTCGCGCTCTAACCAGCCATCCGAAGTTACATAGTTGATGAAGAAGCTATTGATAGATATTTCGGCAATTTCATAAAAAAACAGGGCAGTAACGCCGAGCAGAAAATGCCAGTTATGTAATAACGATTTTAAGGCCGCGCTGTAGGAGAGCGATTCGCTTTCTGTAATCTTGTTAGTTTCGACGTCATTTGCGCCAATCTCCGGCAGCTTTATCTTTGAAAAGATAATGGCAATAACTATGACTATCACACCCATAATAGAATATGGAAGCGAAATGCTTGCGTTGCCATTGGTTGAGAACAGTAGCGGAGCCACTAATGCCGGCGCAAGGATACATCCCAAACCGTTAAACGACTGTGCTAAATTTAGGCGACTGGCGGCTGTCGCTTTATCACCTAATTCCGTAATATATGGATTTGCTGCTGTTTCGAGCATTACCAGTCCGCAGCCTACGATAAACAGGGCGATGAGGAAGCCGTTAAATGAACCGATATTCTCGCTCGGGATAAATAGCAACGAACCGATGGCAAACAGTGATAAACCCATTACCACACCTCGGCGATATCCCCAACGTGTGATTATCATTCCTGCCGGGATCGCCATTAGGAAATAGCCAAGATAGGTTGTGGCCTGAATCATCGCCGAATGGGATATGGATATGTCCATCGTTTCTTGAAAATGCTTGTTCAGCACATCAAGGATAGAACGCGCAAAGCCCCACATGAAGAACAGTGAGGTTACAAGGATGAATGGTAAGAGGTATTCCTTCTTGACTAATGATATTGGTTTAGTTGCCATCGTGTAAAAATTTTAGACAAAATTACTTTAAAATGCCAATATCTGCAAATCTTTTGCTTTGCTGGATGCCTTGAAATTGCTACCTTTGTCGGCGCAATGATATAAATTCATTCATCTTAATCATATGACTACAAAACTTTTGTCCGGAAAGACCATTAACGACTATTTAATAATAATAGCCGGTATGGCTCTGTATGCCATCGGTTTTACAGTGTTCATTCTGCCTCACCATATCGTTATCGGTGGTATGGCCGGATTTAGTACGTTGGTATATTTCGCTTCCGGGCAGCATATCCCTGTAGCGGTGACGATGTATGCAGTCAATATCATACTTTTGGTGACTTCGTTCAAACTATTGGGACGTAGCTTTGTAATCCGCACGGTGTTTGGCGCAACGGTGCTGTCGCTTCTGATTGGTTCGATTGAGGGTTTCTTTAATTCGCGCCCGCCGATGGTAGCTGACGCAACGATGAGCGTCTTGATGGGCTCGGTGTTGTGTGGCCTGGGCATAGGTGTGTATTATTCCCATAAGGGGTCGGCCGGCGGCACGGATATTGTAGCCGCGATCCTGGATAAATTGAGTAATATAAGTATTGGGCGCACGATGATTATGGTTGATGTGACCATTGTTGCCTGCTCGTTCTTATTGCCGTTCGATGGGGATATGGATGCAAGAATTCAAGCTCGTGTGCAAACCATAGTATATGGTATCGCTTCGATTGTGATATATTCTTTCTTTGCCGATAAGATTGTAAATGCAGATCGTCAGACGATTCAGTTCTTGATTCTGTCGCCAAAATGGGAAATGATTTCCAAGCGTATCACTCATGAAATTGGGCGAGGAGTTACTACCATTCACGGCACCGGTTACTGGACGGGCGATGCTCGTACGTTGATGATAGTTTGGTGTCGCCATTACGACACTGAGCGCATTTATGATATTGTACGTGCGGAAGATCCTACAGCTTATATTATCCAATCGAAAGCGCGCAGTGTGCATGGCAACGGGTTCGATACATTGCCCTTATCAAATCATCGTCGCACGTCACAAGAGCAAGTTGAAAAGGAAAATGGGCATTCAAACTGAAAAAAACGCCAAAAACGCTTGCAGATTCAGAAAAAAGTCGTACCTTTGCACTGTCTTAATGAAACGGCCATTGCGGCCCTGAAATTAAGGCGAGAAAATAAAAATGGTGAGTTTAGCTCAGTTGGTTAGAGCGTCGGATTGTGGTTCCGAAGGT
>CAZKYD010000137.1:0-5771 GCA_964556875.1 uncultured Alistipes sp. | reverse complement strand
CGGTTGCTCAGTGTCCCTAATACTACAACCAGGAAGAGAAATGCGTAAGCCATATCTCAAAATGTTTTACAAAGTTGGACAGGAGGCATTAAGATTTATATCTTGCTTAACATCCATTTAGCCAGCGGCAATACTAACCCTTTAAGGCGCCGTTTTCTGGTGCATCTTTTCAGGGCTTTGGTCAGGCTAACTTGGGTGTATAGCCGATGGAATTTATCGGCGTTAGGCGCAATAGAGGGGCGCTGCAGATTATGGTTGCCGGCAACAGCTTCCGTTAGGGAGCGCTCTACGAGATTCATATCGCTATTGCACTCGGCCAAAAATTCCTCTCCTTTTGCTGAATTAACCAGGATAACGGAAACATTACCGTTGGTTTGATATCTGAAGGGTTCGCTCTTTCCCAGGCCCCAGAAATCGCCTATGGTTAGGTCGCTGCAACGGTTGGATTGGGCGTATCTACACGTGAAGCACGAGTTGCGAAAACATAGATTATCGTTAAAGGCAATAAAGTAGAGGTCTTTATGCTCGGGTTTGCGATATACTACTTTGTTATTTTCTCTCACTGAGAGAAAACAACCCCCCTGCTCTCTAAAACGCACGCTATCAATGAGTTGCTTGTTGATGCCTTTCGCTTGAAGATAATCGAAGAGTATCTTTTGCGATGGAACGCCGTGGCATATCAAATCAACCGTAATCAGATTGGTGGGTTCTTTGCCGATAAAATTCTTCAATCCGGCAACTTGGCAGGGGAGCCCTATGAACAGAACTTTTTTGTCGGCTTTCAGATCTTGGGCAATCTGCCGGTAGACCTCTCCGATATGGCTCTGGACATATTTGCTCCCTTTCAGCAGATGGGCCTCTGCGGAGGTTGTAACGCGTATGTGCTTGATTTCGCCATGAGGAAGCGAGCTACAGCCGTAGACGGCGCCCTCGTTAGCCAGAATTTTATTAGTGAAACACGCTGCAGCGCCGCCGGATGTGCTTGTTTGGTGCTCTTGGTTGTCTTTTGCCCATGCAGCATATACTTTCATGGGCGTATTGAGAACAACTTTAGAATTCACCGGGCAAGTACGTACGCATCGGTTACATTCAATGCAGTTATCGTTAATCGTAGGGAATATATGGCCTATCTCGCCCTCGGTCATTGTAATAGCCTTCGTAGGGCACGCGTTCATACAGGCAGAGCAGCCGGTACATAATTCCTTATCGCAAACTTGATTAATCATGCTTCAATACTATTCTGTAGGAATTCAATGCTCGGCTTTCTGGCGAGTGCGATCCGTCTGTTGGCCTCGTCAAAGTCGATATCAAACGCCCTACGGCATTGGCTCTCTACGTTGTCAATCGTTATTTCGCGGTCTTCCATGCCGGCGGTGGAGAGTAGGGTCTGAATGCGAGCGTCGCTCATGCCGTCAATGGCAAAAAACGGTTTGTTGAGGAGGGCTGAAAATACAGTGCCGTGGAATGATGATACTACTACTAATTTTGCGTCGCGAATTAGTGTTAGAAAATCCAACGGACCTGCATCATATCGCTTTTTGAAAGAGTTAAAGACATCGTATTGATTGGAGAAATTCGATGTCACCACGGGTAGCCCGATGGCTTTGGCTACGCGCTTGATTATAGCCATTCTTTCTGGGTCGGCAAATAGGGTATAGAAGAAGATGTAGTCTCCATCAACCAATCTGGGGCGGTCTTTAATTAGGTCCAGCCATTGCTCGCGGGTAAGTAGCAGGGTTGGGTCTAAAACGATGGGCGGTGTCTGGCCGGTTAATAGCTTTACGTTGTTGGCTGAGCCAGCTTCGCGAACACTGATGCAATCGAACGACGAGAGTTCGCTTGCGATGCGTTTCTTTATCTCATCGTTGCCCAACGCTGCCAACTGCCCAAAACTGGGGGCA
Source organism: uncultured Alistipes sp. (assembly GCA_964556875.1). Classification (GTDB taxonomy): domain Bacteria; phylum Bacteroidota; class Bacteroidia; order Bacteroidales; family Muribaculaceae; genus UBA7173. The sequence goes on along the minus strand of CAZKYD010000137.1, from coordinate 3,870 downwards.
TACGAAATCTTCTTACCACCTTTAACAAAGGGCAGATAGAAAGCCCAATCAAAATCGGCCGGAACCGGGTTCCAAATTTGGTCGCTGCCGGCGATGTAGCAATCATAGCTCAGGTTCGCCTTAGCGATATCCTGCTCTGTTTGAAATTCTTGCGTTAGCGACAGGCGGTTGTTTATAAATTCCTCAAACTTGTTATAGGCTCGCTTTAGGGGGAAATAATAGAATAAATGCGAAAGATTCTTGACGATATAACGCATGCCACGGCGTCGGGTGAAGACGGTGTATAAATCCTTCTGGCGAGCAGTGCGGAGATTGATTATTTCGTTTTCATGTCCCAACGACTTTATAACTTGTTGCAAGGCATAGGCCTGCAGGTTCGACCCATAGTTGTGGGATGCATGAAAAGTAATAGTAGCTGTTTTCATTACAAGCTGACTTTTTGGTACTTGAAATATCTAACTACTTTAAAGAGCCCGGAAGCTATCAGGATTGTTTTGGCGATTCGCCGCAGCAGGGTTAAACTAAGCAGGTAGTATCTTTTGAGGCGTGAGACGCCGTTGTACTTCATGTATGCAGCGTATTCGCGACACCCTTTTAGGAAGGGAGTGTGGTCGGTAATGCCACCGGTGTTAAATACGGCTAATTCCTTATCAATATGTTTGATCTTGGCTCCGCCATTATACATTCGGGCAAGTAGGTCGCGATCCATCATATATCGGAAATCTACTCTGAAACAGCCCCAGCGCCTATAGGCATCGGCGGTAATAAAGGTGCTCTGATGACAGATCTTAACTCTTTTGTCGGCCGGATATTTAACCGAGGGCTTTACGAGCAGGCGGTAGCCTTCGGCGTCGTTGTTGACAAACATGTTGCCAATAAAGATGTCGATGCCGGGCTCGTAGTTCTCGGCAACGTTTTTCAGTGCGCCGGGCAGCAGAAGGTCGTCGGAGTTGATAAGGCCGATGATCTCGCCGGAAGCAGCGTGGATGCCTTTGTTGAAGGCATCGCTGATGCCTTTGTCGGGCTCGGAAACAACCTTGGCAATTTGGGAGCGGTATTTTTGGACGATCTTCAGCGTATTGTCGGTTGATGCGCCGTCGATGATGATGTATTCAAAGTTGTCATAATCTTGCGAAACTACGCTCTGAATAGTGCGCTCGAGCGTCTTTTCGCTGTTATAGGTAATGGTTATAATTGAAATTTTAGGATTCATGCCTAATTTATTGATTGATCAGGGTTTGATAAAGTTGGCCGTAGGAATGAGCCATGGCCGAGTCGCTATAAATAAGCTTGGCTTCGGCGGATAGGTGCTCCTTGTCGATAGTAAGCCGGAGCATCTCATCTACGGCACGCTTGAGGGCGGCTACGTCGCCATGGTCGACAAAGGCCGAGTAGCGAGGCATGCCGATGCTTTCGGGCCCGCCGGCCTTGAAGCCTACAATAGGCGTACCGCAACAGAGCGATTCGGCAACGATCATTGAGAACGTTTCGCGGCGGCCCAGCGTAAGCGTTAGGTCGGCTTGCGAATAGATTTCGGCCAGTTGGTCTTGATTATCGGTTGCGCCGTAAATCAATAGATTGGCCGGAAGTTCATCCGTGGCGCACGCTATGCTGCGTGCTACTACGATGAATCGGTAATCCGTGCATTGCTTGGCGAGCTCTACGAGGTAACGCCCCCCCTTGGGGTCGTCAGCGTCGGTTGAGAACCGGGCCGAAACGAATACAATGGTTTTTGCGGAGCCATTCGGCCGGATATTGACGCTCGGCGACCGGCGATAGGTGAAGATATCGGTATTGACGCCATTCTTTACGCAGCTAATGTCAAATGAGCGTAAAATGGCTGACTGCTTTGCGCGCTGCTCCAGCCATGGCGATACGGCGGCAATGCGAATCAGCTTGCGGTCGAAAGATTGGAATGCCCGATTCATCTTCTGCCATGACGTAGCGCTGCGGTCGAAGAACCACGACGATACGGCCTTCTTGTAGAAGCTGCATCGTTCGCACCGTGTCTGCCATTTATTGCATTCGTAGGCGTGGGCGCACCCTCCGGTATGGAAATACTCGGCATGCAGCGTGACAACGGTTTTTATCCGATGCCGGCCCAAATAGCGCAGCAGCTGATAGATATTGATCGTATAGCAGTTGATGCAATGGACATGGACTACATCGGGCTGAAACCGCTCGATTACTTTGTAGAACCGCTTGTTGGCTCGGTAGAAACCGCCGAAGGGGATTCCATCGATGCGGCTCAGCAGAGCATTAAACTGATGCTCCCAGGGGCGACAGATACACATCGACACGCCGTCGGCCACCGTCGGCCTAAGTCCATAGCAGGTAAACAGCGTATGGCCCTCAGCCGTCAGCTTCTGTGCGATGCAATCCGCAATCTTCCCGGTGCTCCCGGTCTTATATTCGAAGTTAATCTGCAGTATCCTCATCCTTCTACCTCCCTATTTGATAGCAACTAAAAACTTCTCCCCGAGTTCGCGATATTCCGAAAGGCGAATGTCGACGTTTTCCCAATTAATTGGCGCCTTGGATAGTTGTTCGATATTGCATATCTTTGATTTATGCAGTATCCGACTTGATAACTCTAGTCTTGTTAGTAGCGTATAGAGGCGGTCGTTCATTTCGACATTTCCATCGTGTTCCGTAACAACTACAAACGGGCGATGCAACTTTAAGCACATCATCACGCAATGGAACGAATCGGTAATAACAAATTCAGCGTTTAAAATATTGCTAAGCCAACCTTCCAGTGAGTATTCATTATCGTCGTTATTCCAAAGCGTGTTATGAGAATATGATTTGGATATGTTGGCCAACCTTTCGGCAATGTGGCGAATGAAGAAGCAATAGGTATAGGGCTGTGCGGAAGGGGACGGAGCGATTGATTTCGCAAGCTTTATGTATACGCTTGCATCGAGCAATGTTGTAGGATCAGGCACGATTTGTGCATCCGATCGATTGAATTTATTCATGATCTCAAGTCCGGAAATTTCTCTAACTCCAATATTGCTGAAATCAGCGATAAAGTCTTGAACGAGAGGCCGTAGTGATAGGGGATATGTAGTGCATCCAAAGCTAACGGCATAGGCTATTTTCCGACCTTTAAAAGGGAATCCCAAATAGTAAGTCGGGGTAAATTTATTCTTGCCGTCGCCATTCTGCAGAAACGATGTACTCAGTACTTGATCGCTACCGGTTATGATAATATCGAAATTGTCTGCTATTGCGGCAACTTGTGAACACGTATATAAACGTTTGGAGAGGTTGATGTATTGGCTGCGAAAAGCGGTAAGGCTCTTTTCTCTTTTGTTGGGTAAAACAATCTGCTTGAGTTCTTTCAGGGTTCGCGTATGGATCAATTTGGAGATAACCGTGGCCCATTGGCGTGGTTTATAGTTGATAACGTACACTTCATGCCCAATGCTTTGCAGATAGCTCTGCAAGGCGTAACATTGCAATACTGCTCCATAATTGGTTGCCCAATGGAATGTAAGTATTCCAATTTTCATTGTATTCAATCTTGAAAATTGCGAGAGAGGCGAATTAGTTGTAGCCTAACGCTTTACGGATTTCTTTAGAAAATGATATAGCGAATTGTTCTTCTTGATTAATGCTTTTGCTCCGATATAGAGTTGATAGCCGAATGCCTTAATTCGCATAACAAGCGTTACGTTGTGCTTGAAATAAGGGTAAAGTTCAAAGTAGTCGTGCTTCTTGTCTTTGATGTGGTAAAGCATTTGTTGCACGTACCAGCTTTTATGTGCTTTGTAGAAATTGACGTCAAAAACGTTGTTATATTTTTCTAATGCTCCGAGAGCATCAAGTCCAAGCATCGTACGGACGCATTTCTCGCATCGGCCA
>CAZKYD010000136.1:0-5968 GCA_964556875.1 uncultured Alistipes sp. | reverse complement strand
AATCAGTATCATAGAAAACGTACCCACCAAGGCAGTCGCCCATATGACGATTTACTACCTCCCACGGTGTCAGCACAGTCTCCTTGTCGGGGTTGCGGAAGGTATGGAAAATCGTAGTAATTCGCTCAATACGTTCCTCAATCGTAAGATTGTCGGCAGCACGAGCCATTGCGCGGATACGCTTGCCGGCTGCGGCAAAGATATCTTGGTCATAATATTTTTTGAATTCATCAAATTTTTGTTTTGTCACTTTCTGTGGCATAAACTCCTCCCACGATTGGTCATCGATCAACGATGTGAAATTGTCGATTGTCAGCTGTCGGTCTTCATCAGTGATAAACGCACCGTAGATCAGCAGCGGCATACGGATTGAGATGCCGCGCAGAATTGAGATAGCCTTGTCGCGACCATCTTTCTTCTTTTTCAGTTCCTCAAGACGAGCCTGCTCTTCGGGAGTGCGCTCTTTTTTCGGTTTCTTGTCGAGGCGTTCTTTCTCCTCATACTCCTCTCCTGTAAGTCCTTGGTCATTAACCGTGATGTCGCTCGATTTCGCCATTGCTTTGGTCTGACCAATAATCTTCTTTAGATCCTCGAACTTCGCAATATCAATATCTGAGAGTTTGAGCAGTTCATCATTGTAAAGGCTTCCATCTTCAAAACCATTACGAACAACACGCTCCACGTAAACCGATTTCAGTTGCTGCAACATATGGTCAACATCGAAGTGAGCCATCTTACTCCCTTCAATAGAGATAATCGGACAGAAATGCAAGAATTCGCCTAGCTGACGGCGTTCACTTGCGCCCTGCTTGCCGGCCTTGGTGGAAATCTTGGCTGTCTCAGCCAATACTTTGAGGGTACGGTCGGGCGCGAAATCGAAAACATAGCAGTCCTCTTTCACCTTACCATTGCAAGTAAACGGAGTTTGCACTCGGAAAATAGTCTGCATATAGGCTGACGCAGCAGTGTTAAAACTCCCGGACAGCATTAGTACACCCATCCATGGCGGGACACTAACACCGGTAGTCAATCGACCGCAAGATAGGGTAATAGTGCGCGTTTCGTCAGGATTCTTGCCGATAGCCTCGGTTACCATCTTGAGAGCATCACTATTCTCCTCGTCTTCATCGCCATTTCCGGCCACATTGACAATTTCAAAAGTGGCAAACACCGGATGCTGACGAAGCATTTTGCTCATAGCCATTGCGGCTTTTACGCCGGGGAGCATCCAGAGCGTATGACGGAAAATCTCGCGGTAGCGGTCATTGGCAAACGGATACATACTTTCCTCGTCATGCTTGGTAAGCAGATCGAGGAACGCACGTATATCAGCCTCGTGAATAAACTCGCCTGATTCCCTGGTGCGGAAGAACTCGCGAAAGTTAAACGCGATATCAGTATCAACATACTGCGACATCAACCGTCCGAGGTCATACGTGTAGATATTCAACTGCGGGAGACATGCATAAGGGTTGTGATCGCCCGGATGGGTAATATTCCATTCGGCTTTAGCACGCTGCTCCATAACGTAATCCCACGTATAGATTTCATCCTCCTTGTAGCGGTCAAACAGATTAAACGGAGTGCCGGAGAGTTGCAACACTTTTGTTGTCGGCTTTGTCAATTCTGTCATGACCGCCTTGCCTAATTGCGTCTGCGTGCCCTCATGCGCTTCATCTACAATAATAAGATCCCAGGCAGTACTGAAAATATTGTCGTTTTTGTCAAACTTACCGCCTACAGTTTCAGAACCTCTAAGATCTTGCATTGATGCAAAGAAGATATAGTTGCAGTCACCTTTAGCAGCACGTTGCTCAAGATTCGGCTGACTGCTGCCCTTATTCTTGGAGCCATAGGCATAGCGCGGAGAGTCGTAAAAAATCTTATTGAAATCCTCAAACCAGCCGGCATCTACAACCGGACGATGAGTAAGAATCAATGTTCTAACGAACTGCATTTCCTTAACCACTTGCAGAGCCGAGAGAGTCTTACCAAAACGCATTTTAGCATTCCAGAGCATCTGATTGCCGCGACGGAACTGCTTAATAGTCTTGTTGATGGCTTCGCGCTGTTCCGGACGAAAAATAATTGGTGATTGATCGTGAGTAACATCTCCCGGCGAAAGGGATTCTCGTCCATCTTTTGCCGCCGCAATAGCTTTCTTAGCAGTAGCAAGATCGCAGACAAACCATTCGTTTGCATTATTCACGCGATCGAACACCTTTCGCTCAACGCCGGAACGCAACAGGATATCATGGACCGCCTTATCATTAAACGATCGGATGCCTTTGTTTGTAATGTGAACGGTAGATTCAGTGTAAAGCAGCTCGTAAGATATACCGGCAGTTTGTGTTTGCTCATTAATACGTTTTCGAGCAGCAGCATTAAGCTTTGAGCTACCCGGTTGTAGCTGAAAATAATCCTCACCATCATACGTTGCTTCACCGATTTTTAGGCAGTCTCTATGAGCACTGTCGTTAATGCGATAAATGTAGATGAGTTTAGTTTTTGGTCCTTCAAAATAGCTCATGGTTGGAGGAGATTATTGTATAAGGTCGATGAATCTGATTTTTTGCCAAGGCTTGGATTTATCATCTTCGCTTGATTGTGACTTCCAATCTTTGGGCTTGCTTTTACCCCAGTCACGCAGAATACACTGAGTGCCATTGTGCAACTTGATATCGCCTTTTTGGCAACCTTCACAGGGAGTTATCGCGCATTCAACATCGCCGAATAGTGATGGGATTTTTGTTACTCTCTCGTGGCAACTGCCGGGGATAACACCTTTTAGTCCATCCATCTGCCAGATATTCCAGGAGATGATATAGGCTATATAATTCAGGGATTTTAGTAGGGGAGGCGTATGGAATTTTGCAACATAATAGTCTACAAACGTCATCAGCAACGATTCTCTTGCCAGTAGAATATTGTCTCCTTGCCATTCATACCCGTAGCAATTTTGATAGGCGATCTGAGCGGCTTTGAGCCACTCGCCGGAAGTGTGGCAATTCTCACCAACCACGCGCAATTTGCGATCGAGCAGCCCGATACGGCGCTCAATAGGTATAAGTGTGCCGGAAACAGCATCATATCGACTCACAAGATACGGCGCTTCACCGCAGGTAATTTCCAAGCGGGTATCGCGCACATAATCTTTCCACGTTTTTCCTTCAGGAAATTCAATGGGGGGTTCAGTAGGAATCCAAGTATGCGAGCCATCAGGATTGTCAACTTCGCAGTTGAACACATTCTCACAGCCAAACCAAGCTGAATCGATCAGATTATTTTGTTTATTGCAAATCCAAGAAGGGGTAAACACTTCCGCCATCTCGCGGCTACGCTGTTGCTGTTGTTGACGATTTTTCAAAGCACGAGGCACAATTACATTGCCATGCTCACCGGTAATAGCTTCAATTTGAATTGCATCGTTAAACTGATACCCAGATCCTAAATGGGCATAGTTATCTGTCGCCCACAGAATATTGTTGTGGGTGGTATGATCAATAAGCAGAGTAGCGAGCAATTCCGGCGACAAAGCCAAAATCGCATTCTCTTTAATGTCAGTAGGGGTAGGGGTATAACAAGCCTCTTTCAGTAACTCTTCCATTCCTGAGTGACATTCGATTAGTTTTCGTCAACTTGCGAATGCCACTTCCCAGGTAGCCTACAGAACCACAAAAGCGAGCAAAGACCTTGTCATTGCTCACCCTGGGGTTCTGCAAAACCTGAAATGAAGCAAGAGGTCAAATGCTCGCATATGCGAACATCTGCAACTTGTTCATTCTCATTTCCATAATAAAATTTTGCAGATTTCAGGGTGGAATAGAACAAATAGCAAACGCTATATACAGTAAGCCATCTCGACGGCTTTATGTCTTTTGCAATTTTATTTGCAATGCAAATTTAGTAAATAATCTTTATTATTGAGTGGATTTCAGTCGGAAAATTCCGAGCAGCCTATCGGAGTCGGCTAAATAAAGAGGTAAGAAGCACTATTAGAGAAGGTCTCACACAGATAAAACAGAACCATACGGCTGACCATTTTTCCATTACACGGATTTTGGACGGCATACGCCGCCCGATTATGCAGAAATTGCTTTTTAGTTGCGGGGGAAGCGGATGGTGAAGGTGGTTAGGTGAGTTATGGGGGAGGTTGTGAGGGAGAAGTCGGCATTGTGCTTGCGGAGGATGTCGGCAATCAACATCAAGCCGAGACCGCGATCTTTCTGCTTGGTTGAGAAGAAGGGGGTAAAGAGCTTATTGGCATTCTCCGGGGAGATGCCTGGGCCATTGTCGGTGATGGTGATGCAGCCGGGAGCTGTTGTAATCACAATTTCGCCTGCTTGCGATCCGATGCTATCGATAGCATTCTTGACAATATTTACTAATACGCGGTCAAATAACACGGTGTCAACATCGGCATAAACCGCATCGGGTGAGGTCTGAGCTGAGATGCGAATATTTACTGGAGCAAGGTGTTGCAAACCGGGCAGAGCGTCAGCCACCAATTGATTCAGGTCAGTACGGATAAGTTCTGCTTCCGGCAGTTTGACTACATCGGCATAGCCTTTGACGAATTTACCAAGTTTATCACAGCTATCAATCGAGCTCTGTAGAGTGTTGACAATAAATTGATCATCATTGTGAATATCCTGCATAGTTTGCAGAATGGAAGTAACGCTACCGAGAGTGTTATTCACCTCATGCCCCATGGTGCGCACAATCTTATTGAAGATAGCAGTTTCTGCCTTGATGATTTCATCAGTTAGACGTTCCACGAGGAAGAATGGACGCTTAAAACCATTTTCCATAAAATAGCTACGGGTGCAACGCAGTATTTGAGATTGCTCAGCACGGACAACGCGTGACTCTCCATCAGCCAATTCAGCTAAAACCTGCAGTAGCTCATCGCATTGCATTGCTTGAAAAGCAGGATTGGTTTCGGTAATCTGTGCATCGAAATTACAAATTGCGATTCCCATAGGTGAGGCCTGGATCAGTTTGTGGAGAAAATCGTTCTGCTCCATATTCTTCAGACGCTCCGCTTTCATCGTGCCCATCAGGTCGTTGAACAAGCGCACAACCTTGTCGGCATCAGTTTGGCCCACTAATCGCAAACGGCTGGAGAAATCCTGCTCCTTAAGCAGATACAGTCCGTTCTGGATTGTGCGCAACGGCACGGCTACCGCCTTGTACGCCAATATAAAACTGCCGATTACAATTGCTGCAACAATCATAATCAACCACCACGAAGCATCACCGACAATAGCACCCACCAAAACGATGACAGCAACAATTTGGAATATGAAATAGCGCGAATATCTCATTGTTGAATTCCGTATTTTTCCATACGACGATAGAGAGCTTGACGAGTAATGCCGAGTTGCGAAGCTACTTGCGAGAGATTGCCATCACTCTGCCTAATCGCCTCAACGATAGCATCCTGCTCCATCTCATCGAGTGTTTTTGTTTTTTCAGATTGCTGATTTTGCTTGGCAGATTCGAGGTGTCGGCGAATTTTTGCCATAAATTCGCGGTTAATCCATGGTTTTGTGACGAAATCTACCGCACCATAATTCATACCGCTGACAGCCAAGGGAATTGTCCCCCATGCAGATATCAGAATAACAGGCACCTCAGGCGATAGGATCTTGATTTTACGTAAAATCTCTATGCCCTGCTCGCCGGTAGTGGTCAGCTCCAGATTCATGTCAAGGATGACAAGCTCTACACTTCCCGAGCGCACAGCAGCCAAGCAGTCGGTCTCATTCGAAACCGCCTGAAACTCCAACTTCGCCTGATGCAACATCAGTCCAATCGACTGCCTAATCGCTATATCATCGTCTACAATCAGTATCATATTGTGTGAATTATGGTGCTAAATTAGCTAAAATATATCTTATGTGCAAACATCCTTGTTATATCATTACAGGTTGACAAGGCGGGCGATGTCGGCGTTGATGTTGGT
>CAZKYD010000135.1:1348-6048 GCA_964556875.1 uncultured Alistipes sp. | reverse complement strand
GTAAGAACAAGAAGCGCAACTTCCGTGCTCTCTGGATCCAGCGTATCAACGCTGCCGCTCGCTTAGAGGATCTTTCTTACTCTAAGCTCATGGGTCTCATTCACAAGGCCGGCATCGAAATCAACCGTAAGGTTCTTGCTGACCTCGCCCTTAACAACCCCGAAGCCTTCAAGGCCGTTGTTGATAAGGTAAAGAACGCTTAATAAGCGCTCAAGAGCCCTAATAACCGAATAAAGTAAATGCGCTGACCCCGTGAAGGAGTCAGCGCATTTCATTTACTGTAGACCTTTTATTTTAATTATTACCTTCAGAGATAATATAATTCTTGACCTTCTGGAAAAGACGAGTAGCAAATACAAAGTCGTTAAGCGCAGCGTTAGTAGTCGTAAAGATACGCTCTTTGTCACCAACCCAATCTCTATGCCCTTTATTGATAAAGATAATGTTTTCCCCGATACCAAGAACCGAGTTCATATCATGAGTATTAATAATGGTGGTGATGCCATACTCATGCGTAATATCATGAAGCAATTCGTCAATTAGAATTGACGTACGAGGATCCAACCCCGAGTTAGGCTCATCACAGAACAGATATTTAGGATTGAGAGCAATCGCACGAGCAATCGCGACACGCTTCTGCATACCTCCGGATATTTCCGAAGGATACTTCTTCTCTGCGCCTTGCAAATTCACACGCTCCAAACAGAAACGCGCACGGTCGAGCATCTCACCTCGGGTCATTGATGTAAACATCATCAACGGGAACATCACATTACCCAATACGGTTTCAGAGTCGAATAGGGCAGAACCCTGGAACAGCATACCAATTTCTTTGCGGAGCTCCTTCACTTGCTTAGAGTCCATCTTTAAGAAATCACGGCCATCATACAGAATTTCACCATGTTCCGGAGTAACAAGACCGACAATAGACTTCATTAAGACCGTCTTGCCGGAACCACTCTGACCGATAATCAAATTAGTTTTACCGGTATAAAATTTGGCTGAGACATCGTGTAGAATCGTCTTGCCATCAAACGACTTAATAATATTATTTACTTCGATCATTGCAGCAAGATTTTTGTTAGAACTACGTCGAAGAGAAGAATTAAGATTGACGAGGATACAACAGCATTTGTTGAAGCCTTACCAACCTGGAGAGCACCACCTTTAACATAATATCCAAAGAATGATGCCACAGAGGCAATTATGTATGCAAACACAACGCTCTTGATTAAACCATACCATACATACCATTCAACGAAATACGCCTGAATACCATAGGTATATCTTGAAACAGAAATCAAGTCGGTAAAGATCGCAATCAGATATCCACCCATAAGCGAAGTTCCGATACAGAACACACTCAACACCGGCATAAAGCCCACAAATGCAACGATTTTCGGCAACACTAAGTAATTCGCAGAATTAATGCCCATAATATCCAAAGCATCAATTTGCTCAGTAACCCTCATCGTCCCAATTTCAGAGGCTATATTCGAGCCAACCTTTCCGGCCAGAATCAAGCAAAGAATTGCATTTGAGAACTCCAGCAGAATAATTTCACGTGTTGCCAATCCCACAGAATAAGCAGGCAACAACGGGCTGGAAGTATTCAGCTTCATCTGAATAGTGCAGACTGCACCGATAAAAACCGAGATTATTATAACGAGCGGAATTGAATCTACTCCTAACTTAGAAATTTCCTGAATGGTCCGTCGACCAAACACCTTCCACTTATCGGGTATAGAAAAAGTCTTGGCAATAAATAGGCAATATTTACCAAATTGACTTAACGATCTGTCGATTATCATATTTAATTGATTATAAATCTTTTAGCACAGAGACATCATCAATTACTTAATATATCTATGTGGATTTTCAACTACAAAGGTAAGAATTTTTCTACAAAATTTCCTCCAGAGTATAAATATACGCCAATTTTTGCGTAATTTTGCCCTCAAAATAATCCATTTATTCCAGCAGAACAATGCTTATCATCGGTATAGCCGGAGGAACCGGTTCAGGTAAAACAACGGTGGTCAACAAGATTATATCGAGTTTCCCAGCGGGCGAAGTGGCAGTAATGCCGCAGGATTCTTATTATAAAGACTCCTCTCATATTCCACCTGAAGAACGTAGCAAGATCAACTTCGATGAGCCCAACGCAATTGAATGGAGCTTATTGGTAGAACATCTGCGCCAACTAAAGGCTGGCAAAGCCATTGAAATGCCCACATATAGCTATCTCACATGCACACGTCAGGCCGAAACAGTCAGGGTAGAGCCTCGCGACGTAGTAATTGTTGAAGGCATTTTGGTGCTTACCGACCCGGTTTTACGCCAAATGATGGATGTTAAATGCTTTGTAGATGCTGACGCTGATGAACGTCTCATTCGCGTTATTGCACGCGATTGCATTGAACGTGGACGCACGCCCCAAATGGTAATTGATCGTTATGTCGACATCTTAAAGCCGATGCACTGCCAATACATTGAACCATGCAAGCGTTTTGCCGACCTTATTATTCCACAGGGAGGCACAAACTCAGTAGCTATCGGCTTGTTAACCGACTATATCGATGGACGTTTGAAAAAAGGTTCCTCAAAATAACTTATCTATATGGAGGAACAAATCGATCAACAAAACGATAGCATCTCGGTTGAAGAACAACCTGTAGATACGCTTGAAACACCCATTGAACCAGGACCAACTGAACCGACCCAACCGGAAAAGATGGTACTGCGTACTGAAAATCTTGTCAAGAAATATGGTAGCCGAACGGTAGCTAATCATGTTTCTATTGATGTAACGCAGGGTGAAATCGTAGGCCTATTAGGCCCCAATGGCGCCGGAAAGACTACTACTTTCTATATGACCACCGGGCTTATTACTCCGAATGAAGGGCGTATCTTCTTAAATGATAAGGATATTACGAAATATCCCGTCTATCGTCGAGCCCAAAATGGTATTGGCTATCTCGCCCAAGAGCCCTCTGTCTTTCGCAAGCTTTCTGTCGAGAACAACATCAAGTCTATCCTTGAGATGACCAAGATGTCGAAAGAAGAGCAACGCGATAAACTCGAGAGTCTCATATCTGAATTCCGCCTTCAAAAAGTAAGGAAGAATCTTGGCGACCAACTATCTGGTGGCGAACGTCGACGCACCGAAATTGCCCGTTGCTTAGCGATCAACCCAAAGTTCATTATGCTGGATGAGCCATTTGCCGGCGTCGACCCTATCGCTGTAGAAGATATTCAGGAAGTTGTATATCGCCTCAAAGAAAAAAATATCGGCATTCTGATAACAGACCATAACGCCCAAGAGACATTGCGTATCACCGACCGCGCATATCTTCTATTTGAAGGTAAAATTCTGTTTCAAGGCACATCTGAAGAATTGGTTGCCAACCCAATTGTGCGCGAAAAATATCTCGGTAGCAGCTTCATCTTCTATCGCAAAAAATTTGATGCGCGTGGCTCTCAAGCTCCCACAATCACCCAGCAAGAGGCCAATTAGAATCTCAACGCACATTATATTCCACAAAGCTTACGACATAAGAAAGGGACGTCCTCAGCAACTGAGTTGACGTCCCTTTCTATCTATCTGAAAGAAATTACTTGCGAAATAGGAGTGTAATCTAATTCACTTCACCATATGCCTATACTAAAGCAATAGAAAGCACATCTGCAACATTATCTACATAATGGAAAGTCAAGCCGGATATATATGGCTTCTCAATCTGTTCTATATCTTTGCGATTTTCCGAACAGATAATAATATCAGTAATACCGGCTCGTTTGGCGGCCAAAATCTTCTCCTTAATACCACCAACAGGCATAACTCTACCACGTAAGGTAATTTCGCCAGTCATTGCCAAGCGAGGCTTAACCATACGTCCGGTAAATGTTGACGCAATTGAAACCGCCATAGTTATACCGGCAGACGGGCCATCCTTAGGAACCGCACCTTCCGGCACATGGATATGAAGATTGTGCTCTTCAAACATCGACTGGGAGATATTCAAGTCGTCAGCATGCGAGCGCACATATTGCAATGCTATTGTGGCAGATTCCTTCATGACATCACCCAGATTTCCGGTCAACGTCAGCTTTTCGCCCTTACCCTTCGATAGCGAGGATTCTATGAATAGAATCTCTCCACCATGAGAAGTCCAAGCCAATCCGGTAACCACGCCTGGCATCGAAAGCGTTTCATATCTCTGCGGCGAAAACCTTTCCGGACCGAGTATGGATTTAACATCATCAGCCGTATCAAGATTTAACGCAAGGCGTTCGCCCGACATTTTCTTCACTAACAGCTTGCGAGCAATTGAAGCTATACACTTTTCCAATTGACGCACACCGCTCTCGGATGTATAGCCCTCGATCACGGCGGCTAATGCCGTGTCTGAAAGTAAGAATTCATTATCAGCGAATCCCACGCTATTGGCCACCTTAGGAATAAGATGGCGCTTGGCAATTTCAATTTTTTCCTCGAGCAAATATCCAGGCACTTCTACCACTTCCATACGGTCCAAGAGTGGGCGAGGTATAGTATCAAGTGTGTTTGCCGTAGCAATAAACAGCACCTTAGAAAGGTCGAAATCTACATCAATGAAGTTATCGTGGAATTTATAATTCTGTTCCGGGTCGAGCACTTCGAGCAAAGCTGAAGCAGGATCACCTTTAATATCTTTTGA
>CAZKYD010000135.1:0-1248 GCA_964556875.1 uncultured Alistipes sp. | reverse complement strand
ACCTGCTCTAAGATTCGTTCTTTAACCTTCGCCATACCATAATGACATTCCTCCATTACCTTCTTTGCTTCAGGCAAAGATGTGTTCAATTCAGATTCAATGCCCCATGGCAGGTCTAACATCGTATTTAGATAGTTAAACACAACGGCATAATCCGGAGAATTAGGCGACAAACGGCGCAATTGAGCAATTCCTTTTTGAAATGCTTCTGAAGCCGCAGGCGATAGTTTAGTATCCTCTGCCTGCAAAGTCAACTGATCAGCATCATCAATATCTCCATAAAGCTCGCGTTGCATAATCTCCATTTGGCGACGCATAAACCCTTCGCGCTGATCTTGGCTCAGTTCTTCGCGGGCGCGCTCCATTATATCCTTTACAAGCGACAGTTTCTGAAGCTCATCATTCAATAATTTCAGTAGTTTCTCACCTCGATTGATTAAGCGATAAGTAGACAGCAAATCCATCTTATCTTCAGGCGATGACGGCATTTGCGTACAGATTGTATTGATGATTTCTTCATAATCAGTCAATACATCTATATTATTCACCTGCATCCGATCACCATCAGAATGCGCCACTAATTCCTTATAGGCAGAAACTATAAGCTCTGTCAAGGCCTTATAGTTATCAGCCTTACCGACCAAGCTTTCATTGACCTTACTTACAGAAAGATTTAACGGAGAACCCTCCAATACATTTTCTGCGACATCTGCCTTAACCTTAAAGCGACCTGTAGCACGTAGGAATGCAGACTGCGTGCCATCAGGAAGCTCAAAAATTTGAAGAATTTCAACAAATACACCATACGGAGCAACATCCTGACGAGTCGTCGGATTCTCCATCTTCGGATCAGTCTGACAACATAAACCGATTGTCAAGTGATTGTCAAATGCTTTTTGTGCAACTAGTTTAGAAGATTCCCTTACAAGTGCTATAGGGATAGCAACACGAGGGAATAATACAAGATTACGAGTTGCAATAATGGGCAGATGCTCAAGATCGGGCGCTGCGTAGCTCCCGGTACGGCTTAGGTCAATCTGACCCATAGTTATGATTTTGGGCTCTTTCTTCATAAGGAATTAAAGGGGATGCCTGATAATGGCAAAATCGACTGCAAAGTTACGAAAAATCTCCTTGAACTCAAAATATTATCCCAAATGGCAATTATTTGCAAAAATGTGTTATGTAACATATAATTTTTTATTGTCGAGACCGAGTTTATTACTAAATTTAGGCGCTAAATAAAAT
>CAZKYD010000134.1:3308-6075 GCA_964556875.1 uncultured Alistipes sp. | reverse complement strand
GAACAACAACGATGAGACACAATAAAAGCTTCAATCATCTGTCGCGCAAGAAGGCCCATCGCGATGCCCTTCTTGCCAACATGACAATCTCTCTTATCAAACATAAGAGAATCTTCACCACCCTGGCAAAAGCAAAGGCGCTTCGCATGTATGCAGAGCCCCTGATCAACCGCGCTAAAGAAGACTCAATGGCTAACCGCCGCCTTGTATTCTCCTACCTCCAGAACAAGGAAGCCGTTACCGAACTCTTCCGCGAAATCTCTCAGAAGATCGCAGACCGTCCCGGTGGTTACACCCGTATCCTCAAGACCGGCAACCGTCTCGGCGACAACGCCAAGACCTGCTTCATCGAACTCGTTGACTACAACGAAAACATGCTCAAGGACAAAAAGAACGAAAAGAAAGGTCGCACCCGTCGTTCTCGCAAGGCAGCTCCCGCCGCTGAAGCCCCTGCAGCAGAAGCAGCTCCCGCCGCTGAAAGCGCAGAATAATCCGGCCCACAACGCCGCCTTATTCGCCGCATAAACCAACCAAACGCCCGCTGACACACATCCAATTGCGTCTCGCGGGCGTTTGCTATATCTATTAGTTTGCCTTTAATTAGCCAACTTTGGAGATCTTCAGTGCTACTGAGTTTCGGTTATAATTTAATTCTTTCTTTGCTTATAATAATCAGACATTAAAATTTGCCCGATTAAACGGCTTAATCTAATGAAGCTACGGCGTTGAGCAAGAGGGTGCAAAATCGAGTAACGACGTCTAAAAAGCCCCATTTCTCCGTAGTCTGTACGGAATATCTTTGGAGCATCTGCTATTAGGTTTAGATACTCTTCTAATTGACAATCGAATCTATCTATCGTTTCATACATATACGAGGGCTGGTGAAGCATTTCTAAATAACGATCGTTATCTGCATTTATGGCTTTTAAATCCTTTATAAAGTCATCCATAGAATTGTAGTCTGTAACGTTGATAAACGATGACGGATTAAAATCAGATTTGACCTTGCTGCCTCCCCAATAAATAGGCACTGTAGAGGCGCAGAAAGCATCGGCAATTTTCTCGGTAACGTAACCATCAAGCATTGAATTCTCTAATGCCAAGTTGAATTTGAAACCGCTTATAAATGATTGCTTATTGTCAACTCTATGGCCAATAGTGTTTTGATAAGCTCCGCCCGATTCAATCGGCTGATATGCATTTACAGCTTCGTAGATGCTAAGCCTGCTGGGGTCGCACATTGAGGAATTGCTCATTACCATTGAGCAAAATGGACGTGAAACAGCCTTGGAATCTTCTATATTGATGATTTCTGTATCTTCCGATTCTAAGGCATATAGCGGATACCGGAGATTACGACCATTTGCATCAATATCGTGAAATGATATGGCATAGTCACATTCATTAAAGTTTGGATAATCATTTTCGCCGGTATAGAATATCTTAACGCAATCATTGTAATTATAATGATTGCCAATTCCACATCGAGAGTAAAATAGCAGATCCGGTTTCTCTGATGAATTAGGAGGCAGTACAGTCACTCCTCTATGCATACGAAGTACACGTACAAATTTGTTGTTTTCATGGTCGAATGATGGCCAAAAATCAATAAATTTGACAGTTATGTCAGTTTTCATGTTGAAGATGAATAGGACCTCTTTTATTTTGTGGTTAGTAGGGCGGAGGCTTGGGCGGCGATGCCTTCGCCGCGGCCGGTGTAGCCGAGTCGCTCGGTTGTGGTAGCCTTTACGGATACGCAGTCGAGGGGGAGTTGGAGATCGTCGGCAATGTTCTGAATCATTTGCGGGATGAACGTCAAAAGCTTCGGAGCTTGGGCGATAATGGTGACATCGACGTTAACGGGCGAAAGGTTGCGCTGCTCTTTAATGATGCGGAGCGTTTCGCGCAGCAAAAGGCGCGAATCTGCGCCTTTGTAACGCTCGTCAGAGTCGGGGAAGTGGTAACCGATGTCTCGTAGGGCTGCGGCGCCTAAGAGGGCGTCAGAAAGGGCGTGAAGGGCAACATCGGCATCGCTATGTCCGAGCAGCCCTTTTTCATAGGGGATTTCAACTCCGCATAGGATTAATTTTCGGCCTTCAACAAGGCGGTGAACGTCGAAGCCGTTGCCGATTCTGAACATGATTGAGGGTGTTAAATGTGGCTAATTTTGGGCGAGTAGGGGGCGAGATTACTTACGGCCGAGGAGGTCGCGCAAGCCGTCCATGTCGAATGTTAGCGAGAAACGCAGAGTCTGGTCAAGCGGTGATGTCTGGGCTGTGGCGAGCATGTAAGCTGCGTCGAGGCGTACTACATTCAGTGAGAAGCCGGCACCAAAGCCGAAGTATTGACGGTTGCCTTTATACTGGCTTTCGTGGTAGTAACCTGCGCGGAGGAAGAATTGCTGGTTGTAGCTATATTCCGCACCGATTGAGTAGTTGATTTCGCGTAATTCTTCTTTTGCGCCACCGGGCGCGTCGCTAAACGATTTGAAGATACCAGTGATAGGCGACATGGTTTCCCAGTCGTTAAGAGCCTGTGCATAGGCTGCTTCATCCTCTTGTCCGTCGGCATCAACATAGTCGGCCTGGCGGGGACGTGTCGGAACTAAGAGCTTATTCAGATCGAGGTTGATGGCGAGGTTGTGGTAATCAGCCAAAGGGAAGGTAAAGGATGCTCCCAAGCGAAGGTTGGTAGGGAGAAATGCCGGTGATTGTCCTTCGGGAGATACTTTCGTACCGATGTTGGAGATATTCCAACCCCAAGCAAA
>CAZKYD010000134.1:1774-3208 GCA_964556875.1 uncultured Alistipes sp. | reverse complement strand
TCGTTAACCAGTTTACGCAACCAAGGGGTGTAGCTAAGAGATACGCCACCTTGAGAGTATGCAAAGGCATATTTCGAAGGGTTCCAATATTGCGAGTTCACGTCGGGGTCGGTTGCTGCACCAAGGTCACCCATTGACGCGCCACGAGCATCCGGGGCGATACCTAACGAGGTTACACCGGTCTGTACAGGGTTAAATTCGTTCTTGATGTCATCATCGGCTTTAGCAACACCGGTTGAGATGGCAAATGCTGACACTACAAAGAATGCAATCTTGGCTTTCGCCGAGATTGATTTATGGAATATATGGAACGATCTCTTCATTGTTCAAAACTTTTAAGGAGCATAAGGCTCTGAATATATAACTTAAAAGTGTGGATTTTATTGCCCGGTGTTTTTATAAGTTCTCGAGTATATGTAAGTGTGCCAAGATGTTTTCGCGTGAGAGCGATGTGCGTTTTGTGAGGTCTTTAGCCATGGCGCTTATTACAGAATTTACTTCCTGATGCTGGAATAATTCGCGGAGATAGTCGAAATATGTGTTGCAGATATGTTCTACTTCTGATGCGTCAAGTCCGCAAGCTTCCTCCCCTTCTCCCATAAGTTGTTGAATCATTAGTGATTTTACTTGGCGGGAAAGATCTGCACCTCTACGCCCATATGAGCGGGCAAGAAGATTTCCCATCAGCATTGCAGATATGAGTTTGAAGTTCGTTAGGCAAGCGTTCCACACGCTTTTTACCGAGAATGAAGGGTTGGCCGGGGTGTAAAATTCTGGGGTGAGAGTTAAGCCTTCATCCGCAGGCGCGTCGATAGATATAGATCCGATATACTTCTCTGCGTCAAGAATATACAGAGAAAAGACCATACCGCAGAGCCCATAGGCTCTGTCGGTACGGTCTGAATATTTTAATGATGTTGTAGAGGATGTCATTCGTTAATTAATAACCAAGATTTTAGTTACGCAGCTCTCTGAACCGGAGTCGGAGCTGGTGCCGTGAGATGCGAATACGTAGTAGACGCCTGTCTTTACGCGGTCGCCATTAGAGTTACAACCGTCCCAGGTAATCATGCCCCCTTCGCTACGACCTTGGAAGAATACATTGCCGGCCGAATCAGCAATCTTTACAAGGGTGTTATCCATCAGGCCGGTTACGGTAATCCACCCTGTGAAGTCGGGACGTACGGGGTTGGGATATGCATATACTTCGTTGAGATTCTCGCTCGCCGGAGATGCGGTTGAATTATATTCGAGTACACCGGCTTCTGTAGCAAAGAATACGCTCGATGAGTTGGGGTCGCAGGCAACAGAATAAACCTTATTAGAGGGGAGAATGGAATTATTCGTATCGTATTGTTCGAGAATTTCGTCGCCATCTTCGCTAACGAGGTATACTCCGGAAGTGGTGGTTGAAATCCATTTGCGGTTAGCGTT
>CAZKYD010000134.1:0-1674 GCA_964556875.1 uncultured Alistipes sp. | reverse complement strand
GATTCGATTACATCCTGCTGCCGAGAAGTTTGTGGCTCCGAATTGATCGCCAAACTGAACGGGATTGGCAGAGTCGGAGATGTCGTAACGGCAGATGCCGGTGGTATTGCCGGCCCATACGCTGCTTAACCCGTCAAAAGCAGATAGTTGATATCCTTTGATTAATGCGGGGAAGGTAGTTGTGCTTTCCAATCCATTGTCCCCATAAATCATCATGTTTGTCCCATCGTAGAGTATGGCTTTATCCGACTCTAGGGGGTAGATATTTTTTACGTTGTTTATGGTTGCAACAGTGAACTTATTGGCATTAAAATCGAAATTCAGCATCTTTGCAGTGGATCCGCTCAAAAATGCTAAAATGTGGTCACCGATAGTGCGATAGGGATTGTTTATGGTCCAAACAGAGCTGTCGTCAGTAAATTGGGAGAGCTTGTCAAATGAGGTTATATGGGTTGACTGTGGAGCTTTGTAGAAGACTTTGTTGTAGAGGAACAATACATAATCGCCAACGCAGAACACTTTGCTCGTTGTGTTGGTCGGCTGATCAATGAACATTGTCTCGATAACTTCGTTCTTCGATTCGTTGTAGGTTACTAATCCGAAAGAGGTGGCTACATAGAATTTGCCATTACCGAAACTTACGTTGTTGACCGTTGGGTTGCCGGTAATGAGGGCGTCTGAAATGTCGGAAAGGTTAATGACCGAGCCGTCGTCGTTCAGACGGTCCATGTTGCCTGTCCCATATACTACGATAATATATTTGCCATCGGGCTGTGCGAACAGATCGCTAATCACACCTCCGTTAAGGTCGTTGGCGATGTTCAGCGAGCGCAGTTCTTGTGTCTTTTTATCGATAGAGAAGAGCGAACCGGAGGATAAGTAGTAGGTCATCCCCTTGGTCTCAACGATTTTCTCTACGCCTGCAAATGTAGAATGGATGGTCCATCCTCCAACCGGGAGCTGTGCGTTAACTCCGAGTGCTATTAAAGCTATAGCAAATAAAAGAACTATTTTTTTCATCGTGTGGTATAGATAATTTTATAATTCCGCAAGCACTCGGAGCAATGCTTCCGATGCGCGGCGTCGGTGGGAAATGGTATTTTTTTGGTCCGGAGTCATCTCTGCAAAGGTCAGTGATGAGCCCTCGGGTATAAATAGCGGGTCGTAGCCGAATCCATCGGTGCCTCGAGGGGCGAGGGCGATGGAGCCGTTTACAATCCCTTCAACAACAGTTTCTTTGCCATTGATGATAAGCGCGATGGCTGTGCGGAAGCGAGCTCTGCGATTCGCTACGCCTGTCAGGCGTTCTAAAAGGAGAGCGGAATTGGCTGAGGCGTCATGGCCGTCGCCGCGATTGTTAACTGCCGCATAGCGCGCCGACATTACTCCGGGTTCTCCGCCGAGGGCTTCTACTTCTAAGCCGGTGTCATCGGCGAAACAGTCGTAGCCGAAACGCTCGCTAATCCAGCGGGCTTTCTGAAGGGCGTTGCCTTCAAGCGTGTTTGCTGTTTCCGGAATATCGTCGTTGCATCCGATCTCTTCTAATGAAAGAATCGGGAAACTATCACCGAGGATTGCTCGAATCTCGGTGAGTTTATGGGGATTATTTGTTGCGAAAACCAGTTTTTTACTCATTGCGACATGTCAAGAGTTTCTCAACTTTTATAACGGATT
>CAZKYD010000133.1:0-6106 GCA_964556875.1 uncultured Alistipes sp. | reverse complement strand
TCTGCAAAATTATCATTTGTTTTTTAACTGACAAAATTTTTAAGGGACTAATTTCATGCTTTTATTGTTAGTTAACCATAGCCAATTCGCATTTTGAATGACGTCAAAGTTACGTTTAACATATTTTAAACGATGAGCCGCTTATGAAATTTTTGCCTGCTTAAAATTTCAATGATTTTTTCAGTTTAATTAATAAAGGATTACAGAAATTATCACTACCTTTGTGGGGAAAATCGGCAATTAGGGAAATATTTCCGTATTTAGCTTTCTTAGCTATCCCCAAACGCCCCTATTCTCCGAATATTAACCCTTAATTTTATAAATTACACCATAATTTATAATGAGCATCGGTATAAAAATCAAGAAAGGTCTCGACATTAATTTGGCGGGAGCCGTTGACATGCAAGCATCGCCGACAGAATGCAAAACTACGACGGTAGCTGTTATCCCCGACGATTTCTCCGGAATTATCCCCAAAATGGAGGTCCGCGAAGGTGACTCGGTTAAAGCCGGACAGCCCTTGTTTCATAGTAAGCTCGACGAAGCTCTGAAAATTGTCAGCCCTGCAGCCGGATCCGTGAAAGCTATTGTTCGCGGTGAACGTCGCAAAATTGAACGTGTTATTATTGAAGTTGGAGCTGAATCGCAGACAGAATTTGCCACCTCTAAAGTTCTCACAGATGCTGCCGAAGCTCGTAATTTATTGCTCAGTTCCGGACTTTGGGCTATGATGCGCCAACGTCCCTACGACATTGTGCCTGCAGCTGATGCCAAATTGCGCGATATTTTTGTTACAGGTTTTGACTCAGCGCCTCTTGCTTGGTATGAAACCAACTTCAGCGATGACGACGTTAAAGCTCTCGAAGCCGGCGTGAAATTGCTGTCACTGCTGACCGAAGGTAAAGTTTATGTAAGCCGTCGCAGCGACATGAAGTTGCCCGACCTGAAAGGCGCTGAAATGGTCGACGTTGAAGGACCCCACCCGGCCTCTAATGCCGGCACCGTTATTGCCGCCATCAGTCCGGTAAACAAGGGTGAGATTGTAGCAACCCTCGAGCTAACTACTCTCCGCCGTATTGGCCGTCTAGCCCTGACCGGCAAGTTTGACTCAACAACCATCGTTGCCGTGACAGGTTCGGAAGTGAAAACGCCTCGTTTGGTGAAGACTCTCCTCGGAGCCGAAATCGCGCCGATTGTAGCAGGCAATATTGAAGCAGATGATCGCCATCATCGCATCATTTCGGGCAACGTGCTGACCGGAGTCGCTGTAAAGGAAGATGGCTATCTGCGTATGCCTTACCGCCAGGTGACCGTTATCCCCGAAGGTGACGACGTTGCCGAATTTATGGGCTGGGCATCATTCTCCCCCAACAAGCAGAGCACAAGCCGCTCCTTCCCCGGCCACTTCCTTGGCCACAAGCTCTTCAAGCCCGATGCACGCCTCCTCGGCGGTCGTCGCGCCATGATTATGAGCGGCGAATATGATAAAGTATTCCCGATGGACATCCTCCCCGAATATCTTATCAAGGCCATTATCGCCAAAGATATCGACCGCATGGAGCAGCTCGGCATCTACGAAGTGGCTCCCGAAGACTTCGCCCTCGCAGAATATGTAGACACCTCGAAACTCGAACTCCAGAAAATCGTTCGCGAAGGTCTCGACTATCTGCGCAAAGAGCTCTGCTAAATTCAGACCATTCGGACTGATTATCCCAGTAGCCCCCATTAAACAATCAAATTCGTAAACAACAAAAACCATATAGCGTTGAAAGCACTGAAAAAACTGTTGGACAAAGCGCGCCCCGCATTTGAGCCGGGCGGCAAGCTCCACGCATTCCGTTCGGTTTACGATGGGTTTGACACATTCTTGTTCACTCCCGGCGAAACCTCACGCTCCGGTGTGCATATCCATGACTCAATGGATTCAAAGCGCACCATGATTATCGTCATCGTTGCCCTACTCCCCTGTTTGCTTTTCGGCATGTATAACGCCGGATATCAGCATTGGCTCGCAGCCGGAGCTGATACATTCCCCTTCTGGCAACTATTTTTCTACGGTTTTCTTGCCGTCCTGCCCCGCATCATCGTTGCGTATGTTGTAGGTCTCGGCATTGAATTCATCGTTGCACAATGGCGCAAAGAGGAAATCCAAGAAGGATTCCTCGTCAGCGGTATTCTGATTCCGATGATTTGCCCCATTGAAACTCCGCTATGGATGATCGCTGTTGCAACCGCATTCTCCGTAATCTTCGTAAAAGAAGTGTTCGGCGGCACCGGCTATAATATATTTAATGTAGCATTGGTAACCCGTGCATTCCTCTTCTTCGCCTATCCCGCAAAGATGAGTGGCGACAAAGTGTTCGTTGCTTCCGGTCAGATGCTCGGCCTCGGTGACAACATAGACGGCTTGACCTGCGCAACCCCGCTGGGCCAGATCGCCACTTCCGGTGCTACCAACGCTCAAGAAGTTGCCACCGCGATGACCAACGTTGCCGGTCAGCAGACATCGCTCTGGGATATGTTCCTCGGCCTCATCCCCGGCTCATTCGGCGAAACTTCTACCCTGTTTATCCTCGTAGGTGCGGTAATCCTGCTCATCACCGGCATCGCCAGCTGGCGCATCATCGTTTCAGCCTTTGTCGGCGGCTCACTGATGGCCCTGCTTGCTCATAGCTGCGCAACCCCAACCTACCCGGCATCATTCCTCACCGTTGGTGAGCAGCTCTGCCTCGGAGGCTTTGCCTTTGCAGCAGTGTTCATGGCTACCGACCCCGTAACCTCTTGCCGCACCAACGTCGGCAAATATATCTACGGCTTCTTAGTCGGCGTAGTAGCAATCCTTATCCGTACATATAATAACGGTTATCCCGAAGGCGCAATGCTCGCCGTGCTGCTCATGAACGCCCTGGCTCCGCTGATCGACTACTGCGTAGTTGAAGCCAACGTACGTCGCCGCAAAAACCGCGTTAAAGCCGCGAAATAACCGATATGACATTTCTTGACAATCACGCTATACCTCAGAAAAGATGATTAACAAGCAAAGCAACGTCTATACAATAATCTACATAACGGTGATGGTCATCGTTGTCGGAGCTGTATTGGCCCTGACCTCAATGGCGCTGAAAGACAGGCAGAACGAAAATGCCCAAGCCGATAAGAAAAGCCAAATCCTACAGGCTGTTCACATCGCAAGCGAACGTAGCACCGTCATCGCCGATTTCGACAAATATATTGTCGATCAGATCGTAGTAAACAACAACGGTGAAGAAGTTGCCGACCAGGTAGCCTTCGACATCGATGTTGCTGAAGAAGCAAAGAAACCCGCCGAAGAACGTCTCCTTCCGGTTTATATCTGCCAACTTCCCGACGCCGGCAAGAAATATATTCTGCCGCTGTCAGGTATGGGCCTTTGGGGCCCGATTTGGGGCTATATCGCCTTCGATGAAGACGGCTCAACAGTTTATGGCGCATTCTTCGACCACCAAAGTGAAACTCCGGGTCTCGGCGCTGAAATCACCAAGCCCGCATTTACCGACCAGTTCCCCGGTCGAAAGGTGTTCAAAGGCGAAAACTTCTATCCTATCGAAGTGGTAAAAGCCGGCCAGAAACCCATGAATGCCGATGTTGACTACGTCGACGGAATATCGGGCGGCACCGTAACCTCGAAAGGTGTAAGCGCTATGCTCGACAACTGCCTGCTCCCCTATCGCGCATGGTTGCAGACCATCGCTGATAAGGCAACAATTGCCAACGAGCAAGCTGCCGCCCCCAGCTATATCGACCCGGCTACCGGCGAAGTGCATCTCAATGCCTCTGCCCCCCGCCGCCTTACCGCTGACGATGCAATCGCATCCAACGCCCAACTCGATGTCACAGCTAAGGCAAAATAAAAGAAACATTAGTCAATAAACGCCATATTTTTCAACAAGTCATGGCAGACAAAATCACTAATAAACAGATTTTTTTCAATCCGTTCTCTAAGAACAATCCGGTGATTGTTCAGGTGCTCGGTATCTGTTCATGCTTGGCGGTTACAGCTAAGCTCGAACCGGCAATCGTGATGGGCATCTCCGTTATCGCCGTACTTGCGTTCTCAAACGTAATTATTTCGCTAATCCGCAATACGATTCCTACCAACATCCGAATCATTGTTCAATTGGTAGTAGTTGCGGCATTGGTAATTGTAGTTAACCAGCTCCTGTTAGCCTTCGCCTACGATGTCAGCAAACAGCTCTCGGTGTTCATCGGCCTGATTATCACCAACTGTATTCTGATGGGCCGCCTTGAAGCATTCGCTATGGGCAACAAGCCCTGGCCATCGTTCCTCGACGGTGTCGGCAACGGTGTGGGTTACGCCATTATCCTCATTATCGTAGGTTTCTTCCGCGAACTCCTCGGCAGCGGCACCCTGCTCGGCTTCCAGGTAATTCCCCAATGCCTCTACGACGCCGGATATGTAAACAACGGCCTTATGATTCTGCCCCCGATGGCCCTGATCGTTGTAGCATGTATCATCTGGGTACATCGCTCCTACAACAAAGACCTCCAAGAGAAATAAACAACATTCCATAAACAGTCAAACCTAAAGAAATGGAAAATTTGAATCTTTTCATCCGGTCGATTTTCGTCGACAACATGGTGTTTGCCTACTTCCTTGGAATGTGCTCGTTCTTGGCAGTTTCAAAGAATGTAAAGACCGCCTTCGGTCTTGGCATCGCCGTAACTTTCATGCTGATTGTAACCCTCCCGATCAACTACCTGCTTGAAAACTACGTTCTCAAAGCCGGCGCGTTGGCCTGGTTAGGCGAAGATTATGCAGACGTAGACCTCAGCTTCCTTTCGCTGATTATGTTTATCGCCGTTATCGCGTCGATGACTCAGTTAGTTGAAATGGCAGTTGAAAAATACTCACCCTCGCTCTATGCCTCGTTAGGTATCTTCCTGCCGCTAATCGCAGTGAACTGCGCCATCCTCGGCGGTTCGCTCTTCATGCAGCAGCGCGGATTTAGCGACGCTTGGCAAGCAACCTGCGCCGGCGCCGGTTGGGGCTTAGGCTGGCTCCTGGCTATCACCGCCATCGCCGCCATCCGTGAGCGCGTCAACTCCTATTCAAACGTACCCGCCCCCCTTCGCGGCATCGGTATCACCTTCATTCTCTGTGCTCTGATGGGAATCGCTTTTATGAGCTTCCTCGGCATCAAACTCTAACCCGTAACAGACTACGACAATGATATCACTCCAATCAACCCTTTGGCCCACCGTAATCGCCGGTGTAGGAATCTTCCTTGTGATGACCCTTCTGCTTGTGGTCATCCTCCTTGTGGCCAAAAAATATCTCGTAAGCTCTGGCAACGTAACGGTGACAATCAACAACGACAAGAAAGTTGAAGTTGCCTCCGGTCAACCTCTGCTCACCGCTATGGCAACCCAAAACGTCTTCCTCCCCTCAGCTTGTGGTGGTAAAGGTAGCTGTGGCCAATGTAAAGTTCAGGTAACTGCCGGCGGCGGTGAAATCCTCCCCACAGAAGCCGTACATTTCTCTCGCAAAGAGATGAAAGACAACTGGCGCTTGGCCTGCCAGGTTAAGGTTAAGAACGACCTCGACATCAAGGTTCCGGCATCAGTGCTCGACATCAAGGAATACGAATGTGAGGTAATCTCTAACAACAACGTTGCAACCTTCATCAAAGAATTTATCGTAGCCCTGCCGAAGGGCGAACACATGAACTTTATCCCCGGTTCGTATGCCCAGATAAAGATTCCCCCCTTCCAAATCGACTACGACAAGGATATCGACAAGAAATCGATCGGCGAACAGTATCTTCCCGCATGGGAAAAGTTCGGCCTGTTCGGCTTGAAATGCGTCAACACCGAAGCTACCGTTCGTGCCTACTCAATGGCCAACTACCCCGCCGAAGGTGACCGCTTCATGCTGACCGTACGTATCGCTACTCCTCCTTTCAAGCCGAAACCCCAGGTTGGTTTCCAGGATGTAAACCCCGGTATCGCTTCCAGCTACATCTTCACCCTCAAACCGGGCGACAAGGTGTTGATGAGCGGCCCTTACGGCGACTTCCACCCGATTTTCGATTCGAAGAACGAAATG
>CAZKYD010000132.1:0-6108 GCA_964556875.1 uncultured Alistipes sp. | reverse complement strand
GGCTTGTCGCGCAAGCCTGTGCTCTCGTTGTTGTGTTCCCGCAGCGAAGCGAGGGCCCAGCCCGCAGGGCTCTCGAGAGGCCGGAGGGGAATTGTTTTGGGAAAGTGAGAAAAACTTCTTCACAGATTGTGAAGAAAGTCTTCACGATAAAATTTGATAGGGGTGGGGTAAATTGGTAATTTTGCGTCACCAATTAAGAGAAATGGCTACCAGTCAATTACGCAAACTCTCTCCTGCGTTAATTTCTTTTATTCTATGTATTTGCTCTCAAGATATTCCAATATTCTATCTTAATCTACTATGACTCACTTAGATATTCCAATATCTTACTATTTAATTCAGCTAACGGCAAAGATGTAAGCCAGGCTCTCTCGGGCATCATCGAGATCTAAAAATCCCCCGGCGGCAAGATTGGCACCCCCGCATCGGGCGATTCCTCTTCCGATTTTTTATTATTTCTCTATCTAATTACTTGTGGCACACACCCCCCAAATAGCCACATTGCAATAGTTTTACAAAGCTTATGTTAAAACGAATAATTTTCTTGTTGCTCTTGTCACTGACGACAAGCGCAACTTTGTTGGCAGGCACATCCTTGCGGCCGGAGACTGAGAGCTCCACGCTGATAAAGGATGGCGCCACGGTCTTCTTCAGACCGTTCTATGGTTCTAATATCTCAGGTCAGTCTGACTCTGAGTTCCAGTCGCAAGAATTCTTTCTTATGGCAGGTCCTTATGCCGGTGATGCAGTACAGGCTAAGGCCGGTAGCTCTAGCGATCCTTACGATGCAATGTACTGGACTCTTGAACTATCAGAGACCGACACTGATGGCTCCTCAATTTACCTACTCCACAACACGAAGTTCGATCTTTATTTAAGTCCGGCTACGGCTAGTCCGACGATGGTAACAAAGGAAAATGCCGGTCATTATAAGTTTATTGCCGGCACAAACACCTCTATGAGTAAAGGTTCGAGCGGCGATACCTACGACATGACTTGGTTTGTTTATTTCTATGATGTAAACAACAAAAAAGGTTTCGATACGAATGCCAGTTCAAAGCTCAAAGCGCCATTTACCCCTGGTACCACAACTAATTTCGCTGATTCCGGAAGTTCTGCCAATGGTAACGCTTACTATACTGTAGTTGCTGCTCCGGTTGAGATCAACAACGCTAAAGAAATAATCTATGCGGGGTTGAATGATAAGATACTTTACCTGACTCCTAATCCCAATCAATCTCGATTTACCGCGGCTTCTATACAATATATAAGCTGCGCTTCTGAGGCGAACATTGCTACTAAAAATTACCCCTATGGCGTTACTATGAGTAATGGTAAGCGCTGTATGTGGCAACTTGTTGAAACCGGCACATACGGTGTTTACTACATTCAAAACGTAGCCACTAAATATTATATTGGTGTTCCAACAGGATCACAAACAAGTGAAGTTCCCATGGTCGCTTCGCAAGAGGAAGCCGGTAAGTACATAGCACACAACAAAACCGGAGCCGACAGTGATGCTGCCGGATTAACCAATGTTGTTGAGTTCCAATACTACGGCCAATCTTGGTATTTGAATGTTGCTACCACCGATGAATTTAAAGTAGGTACTTGGTCATCAGGCGGTATTAACGCTTACTTAGTATTTACCGAAGTTCCGGAAGAGACGCTGAACGGCACGCGCCACATGCAGAACGACATCACGGAAGGTGAAGAGATGTTCTTGAGAAATGCTCAAGGCCTAAACTATCTTACGATAACAAATAACTCTACAGCTACATTAACCTTTGGTATGCAGAGCGATCCTAAGGGTTGGAACTCAGCTTGGTTGTTCAAATCTACCGGCGCTAAGGATGAAGAAGGGCGCACGATTTACAACATCCTGAATGTCCAGCGTAAACTGTATATCGCTCCTACATCAAAAGATGCTGCCAAGGTAGCAGTTTCCTACGTTAATGAAGCGAAGGAGGCTGGTAGATATGTAATCCTGGATCCTTACACCGGTGATGACTATTGCGGAATTTATGATGTAGATAACCCCGCGTATGGCTACCTGCAGATTATCAGCAATGTGCTATATAACGCATCTGATTTCGACTATGCGTTTATTCCCCAACCGGCGAATACCACAGCCATAAACTATGTTTATCCCGGCTGCGATGTTATCCTCTCCCCGTTGTCGCTCGGAACTGAAGGCTTTACCAACCTCTACTCCGACTTCAACATTATCAAGAGCGAGAATGTCGATGCTACATGGCAGGGCGTTTGGCAACTTGTTGCCGCTCCCGGCTATCCGCGCTATATCGACGAGAAGAACCTTGTTCACATAATGAAAGAGGAACAAACTACTACTTCTACAGATAACGAAGGGAATGAAACCACAACTACCACTAAAGTAGACTACGGCTCTGATGACTATCCCACGATGGCTTATACCCTGTATAACCGCGATGAGATGCTCTACATGATGATTGACACCAAGAACAATAATCAGATGACCACCACCACCGATGCCTCTGAGGCAACCTGCTTCAAGGTTGAAATCAACGGTGATGGCGTTGAATCCGGCTCTGCGGTCGGTAACTTGGCTCATTTCGCTGTTGTTACTAACGGTGGCGAAGGAATTAACTACGAACCTACCGGTCAATATCTTAAATTCAATGGTGAGGCATTGGTAGCTATCGACAACGGTGGCATAAGCTACAACGACGATAGCGCGTTCTATATCCGTGCAGCGATTAACACCTCGTTCGACGGTTGTTACGACGGTGCTAAGATTTATATGTACCCCAGTGCATTGCAGCTTTGGAACAAGCGTATGTATGCAAAGATGGACACCAATCCAACTCAGATTTTCCGTGAAGCAAAAGACGACCCTGTTAACCATGGCGCGTTAACCGTTTGGACGTTGATTCAATGTAAGGCTTCCGATACTCGAGCTACATCTCAATACAACACCTACACCGATGATCAGCTGAAAGACGTTTACTACATCTACAACGAAGCTACAAAGCGTTATATGGGCCCGCTGATCGGGTTGCAAGTACTTAAGGACAAAGTAGCGCTTGTTGAAGACCAGGCAGATGCCGGACGTTACAAATTCATTAGCTGTAAGTCAAACCTGGATGCTATCATGGCATACGATGTTGACTTTGAATCAGGCGACAATGGCATGGTAGTAAATACTACCAGTAAATTCCTCAACGTCAGC
This sequence comes from uncultured Alistipes sp., assembly GCA_964556875.1. GTDB lineage: Bacteria > Bacteroidota > Bacteroidia > Bacteroidales > Muribaculaceae > UBA7173. The sequence continues at coordinate 2,897 of CAZKYD010000132.1, read as the reverse complement.
GCGCTTTCTAACGATGGTGCATCTTATTACATGGTGCCTTGGAGCTACGTTGGTTCTAACAGTATCTTCTTCACTAATAACCCTGTAAGCTATGATGTGCCTGCTACAAGCTACATCACCGATGGTGCATACATTACTATGATACCTTGGGATTACAAGGGTGACCCCAACAATGTCAAAACTACTACCGAGTCTCAGAAATATAATGAAAAGGGTGGCTATGTTTATCAGTCAACCGAAGGCAACAGTGTAGAATGTGCTAAGACTGAAGCCCTCGAAAAGGTAGATCCTCTCTACTACACATGGAAAATTGTTGCAGCTCGCGACGATAACGGCGATATTATCCCCGACGTTTACTATCTGATAAATGCTAAGACCGGCGCTTATATGCCGAAAACAACTACCGATGGGACTGCGTTGTCGACCGTTCCGGCTACCGGAAGCACTATCCCCGACGGTGCAGGTAGATTTACTCCTGTCCTGGATACCGATACCGGCCTGTATGTAGCGTTCCGCGACTACGATTCTACCCTCAACGGCTCCAGCACCTATGGTTATCTCGGCAACGATGTAACGGCTACAGGCGAAAAAAGTATGAGCACCAGAACTCTGGGCGCATCTGCAAATCTGTCCAAATATGACACAGACCTGAGGAAGGAACAGGTGTATAACCCCGAATTAGGTGGTACACAAGAGATGACGGTAAGATACCACACTTACTCCTACACTCAATATTGGTATTACATCAACCCGATCGACATCTCTACAAGCAGCACTCTTGTTGACGAAGATTACCTGCAATGGGCTATCGACAACCTCAACACCGAAACCGGCCGTACCGTTGGTTACTTCGACGCTGTTGAGCTGACAGGCGTTACCGGCCCGTTGGTTGAATTAGTTGATGGTGAATACAAGATTACCGACTCTACCGAACGCGAACTGACCCTCGCCGAACTGATTAACCTGGTTATGTATAACTACAAGAATCAGGATTCTCTCGAAGGAGAGGATCAATTAGCCGCTGAAAATGCTCTGAAGACGCTGAAGGAATGTCTCGATTCTGAAGAATACATCGTTCACCCGCGTATTGGTCGTTTCTACGAAATCACCTCACCCTATGGGTTCTACGACGGTTTGAAACTCCGTGAAACTTACACCGCTAAGTATTACAACGAACTGCAAGGTCAGCAGCAAGTCCACTTCCTCAAAGACAAGATCGATACCGATGCTGTTACAGCTTTCTGGCGTTTCGACTTGGTTGACAATGACGAGTCTGTTACCTACAAGGATGGTAACCGCCACTACTTCCACATCCGTGCGGTCAACTCCCGCGATGTACTCCGTCGTCTTAACACTACGATTGTAGCCGATAGCCGTCCTGACACCAACATGGAAGCCGGTCTGTTCGCTCTGAACAAGGACTACAACCTCAACGTTTATGCCGGTTCTGCTCTGCTCCGTAGCTACATCAACAACACCGACCGTAGCTACGCCGAACAAGGTTCATTCCTCGGTATCTGGAGTCCGGAGGGCACCGAAGATCCTACCGAAGCTGTTGTCCGCTCTGGTTCTGACGAACGTGTTGAAGCCGAAGCTACAAAGCAGCCTACCGGTGCCGCCAACAACTGGACTATTACCGAGCTGAAGCAAGTGCCCGTATTCTTCTGGAATACTCTTAAGGATAAAGAGGCAAGCGACGATGAAGCTAACTCAAAGGGTAATACGTATTACTACAATACGTTCTGCTTCCCGTTCACCGTTGAAATTCCCGATGAAACCGGTCTGCATGTATTCACCGATGTCGATGCCGTTTCTATTGATAACAAGGTATCGTTCAAGGGTCCTGAAGCTACTGCTAACGATGAGGATGGTTCATTAAGCACCGTCATCCCCGCATTCCAGCCGTTCATCCTTGAAACAGAGAATCCCAACGAACGCCCGATGTTGAACATTGTTTACGGCAAGGGTGAAGAATATGGTCTGTATGACAAGAAAGATCGTTACCGCGATGCCGACTGGAAGGCTATCTGCGAGGAATATGGTATCTCTACCGTAGATCGCGATACATACCTCAAGGAGATTGCAGAAGCTGAAGAGAACACTGAATGGTCAATGACCAGCATCGTTAACCTCGCTCCTTACACATCCACTGAAAAGGGTAAGACCAACACCGCCATCTCTCGCGCACGTTACAATGCTAACGGCGACGCTACTGTTGTTGGTAACATTTGCCCGGATCCTCTGGAATCAGAAGCTACGGCTTATGTAATCCACGATGACTGCGATAACGTTGCTACGCTCGTTACAGAAGGTGTACACTCCAGCTACACCAGCACTGACGATGCCCTCTACACCAGCACCTCTACCTACATCATTCCTTGTAACTCGGCTGTATTGGTACTTCCTACCGATACCAACCTGAAGATCGATGAAGATGTAGTTTCAGGCACCGAGGATATCCAGCAGGATCTCATCCTCATCCGTGAACCTGAACGCGATGCTAACGGCAACCTGATCTACTACGACCTGCTTGGCCGCCGCACCACCAACCCCGGCACAGGTATCTACATCCTGACCAACGGCCAGAAAGTAGTCATCCGCAAGTAATCTGTAAGTACCCCTACTTGAATTTACAAGTATCGACATGTAATAGACAAGTAATTTACAAGTTATCTACATGTATCGAAAAGTGTAATTGACAAGTAATTAGATTAGATCCGAATACGGTTATAACGCGCCCCCTCCCGTTATAACCGTATTTTTTATCCCCTCCCCTCCCAATGGCAACGGCCGTCCTCTCCGAGGCCGGAATTGGTAGAGGGGATGGGCCGTCGAATCCCCAGGAATCGGGGTGTTGCTCCTACCGTCGCTTTACACCCCTCATCCTGGGGCTAACA
>CAZKYD010000131.1:0-6273 GCA_964556875.1 uncultured Alistipes sp. | reverse complement strand
TTAGGATGCCAACCTTAACGGTCTTCACGCCAACATATAACCGAGCGCATACCCTTGTGCGCACTTATGAGAGTCTTTGTCGGCAGACTAACAAGGATCTTGAGTGGCTGATCATTGATGACGGCTCCTCAGATAATACCAGAGAATTGGTTTTGTCATGGATTTCTCAATCTTACATAGAAAAACCGAATAATTGTTTGGTAGGGTATAGCAATGAAGAATCTTGTTTAAGAATCCATTATTGCTATAAAGAAAATGGAGGGCTTTATACCGGTTATAATAAAGCTGTTGAGTTGATAAACACTGAGTTATGTGTGTGTGTTGACTCAGATGATTTTATGCCGGATGATGCTGTCGACAGTATTCTTAACACGTGGAATAAAGTAAAGCAACCGAATTTGGCTGGATTAATCGGCTTGGATTATTATATGAATGGAGGGCCTATCGGCGGATTATTTCGGCGTGAGGGCGAAATTTATTTTCATGACCAAAAGTATCTTTTGCACCATATTGGAGATTCTAAGATTGTCTGCCGTACTGCTTTGATGAAGAAATTTTGGCCTATGCCTTCGTTCGGAGAAAAGAACTTTAATCCTGTATGGTACTATCTCAAGGTTGGCGAAAACTGCAAGTTTTTTGCGTTTAACAAGAATCTTTGCTACGTCGATTATCAAGCGGATGGCATGGGGGCAGGTATTTATCAGCAATATCAAAATTCGCCACGAAGTTTTGCCGAACTGCGTAGAGTGTATATGGCTTCTAAGCATTTGCCTCTGTATAGGAAACTTGTGGATGCCGGTCATTATGTGTCATCGTCAATTTTTAGTAAGGATTTCGCGTTTATTAAGCAATCTCCAATGCCGTTGCTGACAGTTTTAGCTATTCCGTTGGGATTGTTGATTCATCTCGTTATCCTCTGGAAACTTCGTCGAAAATAAAGCCAATGAAAATTGCAATAACTTCTTTGGTTCGCTTCGGCGCCGGCCCGATGTACTCTTTTGAGATGGCAAAAGCTCTGTCGCAGAAGGCGGAAGTGCTTTGCATTGTAAGTTCGTATGCGGAAAATATCCATTTGTGGCGAGATGAGGCGAACAGTAATCCTGCGTTTAAGATTTACGAGGTTACAACATATAATCACCTCGCCTCGTTCGTTATTAAGACACTATCTTGGTGGAGATATCGCACAATAGCAAAGGTAATCAATGATTTTGCTCCGGATATTATATATTCACCTTTTTTTCACTTTTGGGATAAATTCATATTCAAAAGAGTTAGTTGTCGGCGAATCGTAAAGACGTATCATGATATACAGATGCACGCTGGCGAGAATCATCCGTTCAGAGAATTGTTATTTAGGCCATTCTTTTATAAAACAGAAAAGTGCATTATCCTCAGTGAGGTCTTTAAGCCAACAATGGTGACGCAATACGGATATAAGGAGCAGGATGTTGTTGTGATTCCTCATGCATCGTTTAATCAGTATTGCCGTAACTATACATTGGATTTAGACACGAAATACCATCTTCTATGTTTCGGGCGAATAGTCCAATATAAAGGGTTAGGCGTTATGTTGGAAGCGATGAAGCTTGTCATTCAACAGCGTCCGGAAATCAAGCTGCTGATTGTTGGCGATGGTAACTTTGCCCCATATAAGGAGAAGTTAAGTTTGGTTGCTGAGAATGTCGAAACGCATATTCGCTGGATTAAAGATACTGAAGTTGAGCATTTTTTCTCACAGGTTGATATGGCGGTATTGCCGTATACAGAAGCATCTCAATCGGGCGTAATTCCGTTGGCTAATAGCTTTGGCAAACCTACGATAGCCAGTAATCTTGGTGGATTGCCGGAACAAATTATTGAGAATCAAACCGGTATTATAGTCCCTCCAAATGATGCTAAGGTATTAGCTAACGTTATCTTGGATACATATAATGATGAAGCTAAACTTAAGGAGATGAAGAAAGCGGCCTATGATTATGCAGGGAAGAACTCCTGGGAGCGTTCAGCCGAGATCTTTTTACGTGCGTTTAGTTAGTTTCTTATAGAAAAGGCCAATAATATGTCGATATAGCCGGCATTAAGGTTTATGAGAGTTCTTCATGTTGTAAATATTTCGTTTGTGATTCCTTATTTCTTGGGGAATCAGTTGCGCTATTTTGGCGAACGGGGTTATGAAGAATTTGTTGCGTGCAGTCCCTCGGATGAATTGGATGAATTAACCCAACGTTATGGATTTCGGTGTCTGAAGGTTGATATCTTGCGAAAGGTAACTATTTTGAAGGACTTAAAGGCCGTCTTTGATGTTGCGAGATTTATTCGTAAGAATCGGATTGAAATTGTTACCGGTCATACGCCAAAAGGGGCATTGGTTGCTATGCTGGCTGCTTTTGTTTGTCGTGTGCCGAAACGAATTTATATGCGTCATGGGTTAGTTTATGAAACTGCTCATGGATTGATGCGGAAGGTGCTGATTGCGATAGATAAGTTGGCTGCTACGTTGGCTACTAATGTGGTTTGTGTCAGTCAATCGGTAGCTCGAAATAGCCTTCGGGATGGTTTGAATAATGCATCAAAGCAGATGATTCTGGCGAATGGTACGTGTAACGGCATTGACGTAAGCCGCTTTGACATAGCTTCGGTTTCATCTGATGAAATTGACGGATTAAGAGCAGCATTGGGTTTGGTTGAAGGTGACTTAGTTATTGGATTTACAGGCCGATTGGCGCGAGATAAGGGCATAATTGAGCTTGTAAGAGCGTTCGACCGTCTGCAAACTAAATATCAAAACTTAAAGCTAATGCTTGTAGGGATGGAGGAACAACGCGATGCTTTACCTGAGGATATTGTTAAGCATCTGATGTCGAATCCGCATATTATAACTACGGGCTATGTGGCATACTCTGAAATACAGAAGTATTATGCTCTGATGGATGTGTTTGTGCTTCCATCGTATCGTGAGGGATTCCCAACATCGGTGTTGGAGGCGTCATCAATGAGTATACCTGTGGTTACGACGAGAGCTACCGGAAGTGTTGATTCTATCGTAGATGGTCAGACAGGCTTGTTTGCCGAGCATTCTGCCGACAGTTTGGCGGAAAAGATTTCCTTCTTTTGTAGCGACAAAGCTTGCAGACGTAAATATGGCGCAAATGGTCGTAAGTTTGTGCTGAAAAACTTTAGACAAGAACTTGTATGGGCTGAGATCGAACAGCTCTATAAGCAATAATTCACAACATTATGAAACTGTTGATTACTGGTATCCATGGTTTTGTTGGTTCGAATCTTGTTGCAGCAATGGGCGACAAATTTGAAATCTATGGCTTGGATATCGTTTATCCGGAGAAGAAGGGTGTGACGCATACCTATTCCTGGAAGGATTTGGATGAAGGCAAGATTCCTCCGGTCGACGCTATTATTCATCTTGCAGGTAAAGTGCGGGATACGAAGGACCAATCGGATGCGAATGACTACTTCGCTGTTAATACGAATTTGACAAAAAAAATATATGATTATTTTCTGACATCTACAGCACGAAAATTCCTGTTTTTCAGCTCAGTTAAGGCTGTAGCTGATTTTGTGCCTGAAGGTGTTTTGACAGAAGACTTTACGCCTAGTCCGGTCGGGCCTTATGGAGAAAGTAAATTGAAGGCTGAAGAATATATTAATAGCCGGCCATTAGGTGGAGGTAAACAGGTCTATATTCTTCGACCCAGTATGATTCACGGTCCGGGCAATAAAGGTAATTTAAAATTGTTATATAGCTTTGTCCGCAAGGGTCTACCTTGGCCGTTCGGAAGCTTCGATAATAAACGATCATTTACATCCATTGAGAATCTTAACTTTGTAATCAATAGTCTGCTTACCAAGCCGATTAAACCGGGCGTTTATAATATGGCTGATGATGAGGCTGTGTCAACGCAGCGCTTGATCGAATTGATAGGCCTTACGTTGGGCAAGAACGTACGTATTTGGCATATCGGCAAGAAATTAATTGAGAATGCCGTTAAGATAGGGGATGTATTGCGCCTACCATTAAATAGTGAACGCTTGCATAAGCTTACCGAAAATTATGTAGTGTCAAATGCAAAGATTAAAGATGCGTTAGGTATCGATAATATGCCTGTAAGTGCGGAACAGGGCCTTATTCAATCTATAAACAGTTTTAAATCATGATTTGGATTTTAATAACGTTCCTGCTTATCGTATTGGAACTGGCATATATAAAGATAGCGCGAATGTGTCGTATTATAGATGTGCCTGACGCTTGTTCAAGTCATTCCACTGTAGTATTGCGCGGAGGCGGTATTATTTTTGTACTGTCCATATTGGTATGGGCTGCCTGGCAGGGCTTTGCGGGTAATTGGTATGCGGTTATCGATTATTGGCCATTCCTTTATGGCTTGTGCTTGGTGGCCGGTGTGAGTTTTGTTGACGATATTAAATCGTTGCCTGATTCCGTGCGCCTCGTAGCGCAATTTGCTGCTATGGGCTTAATGTTTTATGCCCTCGGAATTATGCATACGGCGCTCTGGTGGGCTGTCCTAATAGCCTTGGTCGTATATGTTGGAGCAACTAATATAGTGAATTTCATGGATGGCATCAACGGGATGACCGGTGGATATAGCTTAGCCGTGTTAGTGCCTCTTTTGGTGTTGAACAATACGATGCCTGAGCCGTTTATTCTTAACTCTTTCCTGGAAGTAGTTATTCTTGGTGTGTTCGTATTTTGCTTGTTTAATTTCCGTCCGAAGGGAAAAGCAAAGTGCTTTGCCGGCGATGTTGGTAGTATTAGTATTGCTTTTATATTGCTGTTCGTCATCGGCTCTCTTATTGTCCGTACGAACGACATTACCTGGCTGATATTCCTACTCGTGTATGGCGTTGATGGGTGCCTCACGATATGCCACCGTATAATGTTGCATGAAAATTTGGGCGTTGCTCATCGCAAGCATGTTTATCAGTTAATGGCTAATGAGTTAAAGATTGGGCACGTAAAAGTTACTTTGATTTACATGGCCTTGCAACTAATCGTATCTCTCGGATTCATTTATCTCTGCCCTAATACCGTAGTTGCACATTGGATATACCTGGTTAGCGCATTGATATTACTTACAATCGTTTATATCCTTTTCAAACGGAAATACTATTATCTTCACGAGATATACTTAGCCTCGCTCAAGAAGTAAGGCCGAGATTATTTGCTTTAAATATAAAGGGCTGATTCCAGCGATTGGAATCAGCCCTTTATATTTGTACTTATCTTCTTAAGTAGGGTGTGCTGTTACCAGGTCCAGTCGAAGCGGAGAATGTCTTCTTCAATGAGGTTGTCGCCGGATTGGACTTCGATAAAGCAGAGGTCGGTGATCGCTTTGACAGCGTGCTTTGTGCCTTTCTTGATGTTGATGACATCGCCACGAGTGACGGTCTGCACTTTGCCATCGAGAACCAGTAGGCCTTCACCATCAACAAATGTCCAAACTTCATCGCGATGATTGTGGACTTGATAGCTGATGTTTTTCCCTGCTTTTATTACCAATTGCTTGGTTAAGGCTCTGTGGCCGTCGGCACATTCGATTGTGTCAATGACCTTATATTCACCCCAGCGGCGTTCTTCGTACATTGGTCGGCGTGTCAATCGGTCAGCATACGATTTGATATTCTCGCTCTTTGCCTTCTCGGAGATGAGGATGCCATCGCACGAGGCTGCAACTACCATATCTTTGGCTCCAATGCACATAATCGGTAATTCAAGTTCGTTGATGACATGCGTATTTTCCGATGCATCAAGAATAACGTTGCCTATGGCATGGTCATGCAACTCGTCAGTGAGCGTGTTCCATGTGCCGAGGTCTTTCCATTCGCCATCGTAAGCAACTACCGCCACGGATTGTGCTTTTTCAGCTACCTCGTAGTCGAAACTAATCTTGGGGAACTCTTGATAGCGATTGCGGATTTCCGTAAAGCTATTTGCTTGGATATACCTGTCAACTATATCCGCGAGATATCCCAATTTGAAGGCAAACACTCCGCCATTCCAGAAAGCGTTTTGCGCTATCAGCTTTTCCGCTGTCGGAACGTCAGGCTTCTCGGTAAAACGATTAACCTTGTAGATATTGTTGCTACCGCTTTCGGGCACCACATAGCCATACTTTGCCGAAGGATAGGTCGGCTTGATACCCATCAGTATCAAATCAGCGACACCATCTTCAACGGCCTTAGCCATCGTGCGGATTGAATCGAAGTAATGAGCCTCGGTATATGAGTCACACGGCA
>CAZKYD010000130.1:0-6453 GCA_964556875.1 uncultured Alistipes sp. | reverse complement strand
CGGAACGCATCGGTGCTAACGTTGTTAGCTTCCTCGTTAACGAATATCGCAAGGGACGCATTCCCAAGGAATTCCTCCCCCTGCAAAGCGGCGTAGGCAACGTTGCCAATGCTGTGCTCAACTACCTGGGCATCGACAAGGAACTGCCTAAGTTCATGATGTACACCGAGGTTGTTCAAGACTCCGTTTTGGAACTGCTTCGCCTGGGCAAATGTACATTCGCCAGCACCTGCTCAATGACCTTCTCCGACGAAGTTGAAAGTCAGCTCTTCGCCGACATGGACTTCTTCCACGACAAGATTCTGCTGCGTCCGTCGGAAATCTCCAACAACCCCGAAGTTATCCGTCGTTTGGGCGTCATCGCAATGAACACCGCCCTCGAAGCAGACATCTTCGGCTGCGTTAACTCAACCCACGTACTGGGCACTCGCATGATGAACGGTATCGGTGGTTCGGGCGACTTCACTCGCAACGGCTACCTGTCAATCTTCTCTTGCCCGTCAATCACCAAGGAAGGCTTAATCAGCAATATCGTGCCTCACGCTGCCCATATCGACCATTCAGAGCACTCTGTTGACGTACTGATTACCGACCAAGGTATTGCCGACCTGCGTGCTAAAGACCCCGTACAGCGAGCCGAAACCATCATCGAGAACTGTGCACACCCGATGTATCGCGACCTGCTTTGGGACTACCTGAAGTTAGGCAAGGGAGGCCAAACACCGGCAACCCTGCGCGCAGCCTTCGCCTTCCATACCGCCTTCTCAGAAACCGGCGATATGCGCAACGTTGACTTCGCTAAATACGTATAATCGATCATATACTTGCCGCTAGGCAAAATTTCCCCCATACCTCATAACCAGGGACGTAGTACGCCATCTCTCCCGCGCAGGAGACGATCGGACTACGTCCCTGAAGTGTGGTAAGAAAGAGCCGAGCAACGACATCACAAACAGTCAATAACCTAATGTTTATAATATGAGAACAGCAGCTATACGTCAGAAAATCAAACCAATGATTTTACCCTTGGCAATGATTATCGGCGTTGTATTCCACGAATATATCCATTACATCGCCTTTCTATCGCCATACCTGATTTTCGTAATGCTTCTGATAACCTACTGCAAAGTCGAACCACGCGATTTCCGCATAGGTCCATATATATGGTGGTTGCTTGCCATACAATTAGTCGGCTCCCTGGCCGTTTATTTCGCCATACTTCCGATTAACGAGGAACTAGCCCTAGGCGCCTTCATCTGTATATTCTGCCCTACGGCTACAGCAGCGCCCGTTATCACCGGAATGTTGGGAGGCTCAATCTCGAAGGTTGCAACCTATTCGCTATTTAGCCATCTCTGCGTAGCCCTGCTTACACCGCCTCTGCTCTCCTTTATGAACCCCGACTCGGCCATCTCGTTTACAGCATCATTAATGAGAATCAGCGTAACGGTAATTCCTCTAATTTTAGGCCCGTTAGCACTGGCCTTTATCTTGCGAGCCGTCGAGCCCCGCCTCCACCACGCAATAGCTACACGCCAAAGTCTGTCGTTCTATATTTGGGCACTCGCTCTGATTATCGTGGTTGGCAACTCAATCAGTTCGCTGATTAAGCTCTATTTCAGCAAGAAAGCCGAAGGAGTCAATATTCTGCCCGACATATTTATGCTGGCCGGCATCTCATTGCTTGCTTGCATTGCGCTCTTTTCAGTTGGCCGACTAATCGGAAGCCGATTCAGCGATAAAATTTCCGGCGCACAGAGCCTCGGACAAAAGAACACGGTATTGGCCATCTGGCTGGCTGCTACCTATATCTCCCCACTGGTCTCAGCAGCTCCGGCAGCATACGTTGCATGGCACAATACGGTCAACTCCATACAGATCTACCTTCACGAACGCCGTCTGAAACGCCATTACAGCAATCCCGACGAGGAAATTTAAACGAATTAATACTCCTCTCAACGAGACAATTTATACGACAAAACTTTTCACTACCAATTTAACTTTTCTGTCAGTAAGTTGTTATTTAAATGACAACTTCAAAATTAACCAAATTTTATAGTAACGAATGGAGAGTATGTTCCGCACATTGATGGAGATGCCGCTGTTTCACGGCGTGTCCTATCAAAAGCTTTCTGAAATAATCGGCAAGCACCGATTCCACTTTCTTAAATTTACCGATAAAGAAAGAATCATTTCTGCGGACGATCCTTGCACCCATCTGTCAACCATCGTTTCAGGTAAAGTTAGAGTTACTATCGAAAGTGCCGACCAAAAAGTAAAAGTAGCGCAGACCCTGGAAGCTCCGGAGATTATTTCGCCGGAATTCTTCTTCGGGCCATCCACTCGCTACCCCGGCACCGTTACCGCTATCGACACTTGCGGCATAATGCAGATTGAAAAGAAAGACTACATTGATATCATCAAGTCTGATTCGATTTTCTTATTCAATTTTCTAAACATACTGTCGCAAAACGCCCAGCTTTCAACCAACGGCGTCCTCGCCCTTACCTCCGGCGACCTGCGTAAGCGCATCGCCTATTGGATTATCGCGCTGAGTCAGCGCAACGGCAAGGACATAACAATGGAGTGTCGCCAACGCGATCTTTACTCCGTATTTGGCGTGCCTCGCCAGTCGCTCAGCGCTACGCTAGCCGATATGAAAGCTGAAGGTTTGCTCGATTATACGGCTACAGGAATAGAAGTTTTCAACCGCCGAAAATTATTCGAAGTTTTAGGTAAATAGCTGATAATTGTTGCGAATATAGGTCAATTATATCTATACAAAAAGGCCATTAAGTCTATATTTCATAAATATTATCAGACTGATTACCAGACTATTTGTGTTATATCACATCTATATTGAACCAATATCATATCCCATAACTATTGACAAAGGCTTTTTTCTGTTATAACTTTGCATTGTGAATTTTTCAGAACGCCAATTAAAGAGGCACTGAAAAGTTGGATTAAAGACAAAAGGATTTGTTTGATTTACTTTAAGGAATTAGTTTTTAGGGTTAGTATTAGAGAATTAAGCAAAGACTTAATTCGTTTTGAAAAAAGATAATAATCGTGTTTTATGTTAGGTTTGTTACCAACGGCTAAAGAAGCCGTGGTTGAAAAAACTAAAGGACTGGTCCGCGAGGGTCGGTCCTTTAGTTTTTTTCGTCGCACCGGGTGAACCAAAGGTTTTAGCGCAGTGTTTATCAATCATCATTACAGCAACAAGTATCAAACACAACCAAAATTCAAGAGTGATGAGAAAACCAATATTCATTGCCGCCTCCGTAATAGCGTGCGGAGCAATGGCAGCCTTCTCAGCAAAAGCTCAATCTACGTATATTGTCGAGGAGGAAAGTATAAGTCAGATACCTCTGGTCAACTGCAAGACTAATTATGCCGTGAACGGATGCAGTAATTGGTTTATCCAGCTTGGAGCAGGTATAAGCGTTCCCTTCTTTGAAAACCATAAAACTTCGGGCGAAGCGAAGCGCCATATCACGGCCACCTATACCGGGGCTTTTGGTCGCCAATTCTCGCCCTACATGGCCTTCCGCCTAAGTGCTTACGGCGGAGCTTGGCATTGGGACAATCAATCCTTCTCAAAAGCGAAGTTTGTCAACGCCAATCTGGATTTCATGTGGGATATGTGCAACTCTCTTTGGGGAGTAAATTCAGACAGGATATTCAGCATCGTGCCATTCGTTGGACTTGGTGGCACGTATGTTTGGGGCATAGAATCTGCCGGAACTAATGTTTCGAGAAAGGGCGAATCAGTGCATCGTAGTTGGGCGATGCCGGTTTCGGCAGGTTTACAACTGCGATTGCGTCTCTGCAGCTACTGCGACCTCTTTTTTGAAGGGCGGGCAGCGTTCTATGGCGACAACGTCAACGGAGCAGCCATCAACGCACCGGTCGATGTAACCATCCAGGCAACCGGTGGCCTAACGTTTAATCTCGGCCCCACAAAGTATAAGGCCTACAGTCCATGCAAAGATCAAGTCTACATTTCATCGCTTAACACCCAGATTAACAATCTTCGGGGCGAATTAGCGGTAACGGCCGCTGCATTAGCCGCTGCGCAATCACAACTCCCCTGCCCCCCAACAACTCAGACAAACATTACCGAAATTGCTCCGGCCCCACTGATGTCGACCGTTCGATTTACAATTAACTCCGCGAAGATTTCTGATGAAGAGATGGTCAATGTCTACAATACTGCCCAGTATCTGACCGAGAATCCAGACGTCAACGTGATAATTGTTGGCTACGCCGACAAAGCTACCGGCACGGAGAATTATAACCTCGGACTCTCCGAACGGCGCGCTCAAGCCGTCTACGATGCTCTGACTAACATCTATGGCATCAACCCCGACAGGTTAGCTATTGACGCGCAAGGGAGCTCTACGCAGCTCTATCCCAACAATAATAATTGGAACCGCATCGTAATTTTTGTCCCCGGATTCTAGCAAAAGTCCATTCCTAATCACTCCATATAAATCCAACTCTCGATGTCGTAAGTCGGTTAAACACCGACCGGACATCGAGAGTTTTCATTAATATCCTATAAAATCTATCGAGACTACACCGATTAGCTTCGATGCGCAAGATTAAAAAGCGGTATCGTTGAAAATACGTCCATCTAGCTTCGCTGCATGACGGCGATAATCCTTCGATTTCAGATAAGCCTCGATAACAGCGCAATGCTTATGATTATGCATATCCGTCCCGATAAAATCAATCATATCATTATCCATCAAGTATTCGGCCACCTGTTTCTGCTCCTTACCGTAGTTACCGGCCAAGCTCAACAAGTTGACCTGGAAGAGCGTACCGGCTTCATGAAGTTGACGATAACGTTCCTTCTTGGGATAATAGTAGGCATAACGTTCCGGATGAGCCAAGATTGGCTTATAGCCACGCATTTTAAGATCGAAAAGCATCTTATCGAGATTCCAAGCCTCCTGGATGAACGAGTTTTCAACCAGCAGATAATTATTGGGCATCGGCGTAACGTTGTTCTTCTCCAGCTGCGACATAAAGAAGCCGTCAATGCGATATTCGGCCGAATGAAGCAGTTCAATTTCGATACCCCTACTGTCAACCGCCTCCTTAAGCAGGTTGAAAGCCGGGATAATCGTATCCGGAGTATTTTCGAATGTATCTTGAGTTACGTGAGGTGTAGCAATAATGCGCTGAATTCCCCATTCTTTTTCGTGAGCTACCAAATCCGCCCCACCTTCAGCTTTTCGCTGCCCGTCATCTATGCCGGGAACCAGATGGCAGTGGATATCAGTATGAAAGAAAAGTGTTTGGGGTTCTTCCTGCTTTTTCTTGAAAAAATTAAACATCAGGCAGAGTCTTTTTAGTTGGCCAATGTGTATTGGAGCGAGTGACAGGAGCTTCATTCTCGGCATCCGCAGAGAAATAAAGTGGAAAAAGATATGCAAAGTTACGGAGATTTTCCGAAAAGTGAGCAATATTTATGGTATTTTTCGTCAGAAGTGTTGTAAATCCAAAAAATTTAGTTAAGTTTGCAAGTAGTTTTGTACCAATTAGAGCTATCAACTATGGAGAAGAAGTTAAAAATCAGGGATTTGACCCTGCGTGACGGCCAGCAATCACTGTTTGCTACCCGTCTGAAACAACAAGACATTGACCCGCTGCTCCCCTTATATAAGGATGCAGGTTTCTACATCATGGAAGTATGGGGTGGTGCTGTACCCGATTCTGTAATGCGTTATCTCGACGAATCTCCCTGGAATCGTCTGCGCTCCTTCTCAGACACGGTTGGCGACAAGTCGCTTTTCTCAGCTCTCTCTCGTGGCCGAAATCTGTTTGGCTACGTGCCTTATCCCAACTCCGTACTTGAAGGTTTCTACAAAGAAGCTATCAAGAACGGTCTGAACGTAATGCGTATTTTCGATGCCCTCAACGATATTGACAACGTTAGAGAGTCGATCCGCATGATCAACGAATTGGGCGGTATTCCCGATGCAGCTGTTTGCTACACGGTAGACCCCAAAGAAGAAGCTCCCGCTGCTCCTAAAAAGAAAGGGTTCTTTGCTTCCCTCTTCGGCAAGAAAGAGGAAGCTCCCGCAGCCCCCAAGAAAATCTTTACCGATGAATATTTCGTTAATCTCGCTGTCGAAATGGAACGTCTCGGCGCCAAGATTATCACCCTCAAAGATATGGCCGGCTTGGTTAACCCCTCCCGCGCCGCTTCAATTATCAGCAAGCTGAAAGCTTCGGTTAAGGTGCCGGTTGACTTCCATACCCACTGTACTCCCGGCTACGGCTTGGCATCCTCTCTGATGGCAATCATCAATGGCGTAGACATCCTGGACACCAACATCTGGTGGTTCGGCGAAGGTTCTGCAGCCCCCGCTATCGAGCTCGTTTACGTATTCTGTAAGAAACTCGGCATCGAAGTTGACGTTAACATGGAGAAGG
>CAZKYD010000129.1:2316-6478 GCA_964556875.1 uncultured Alistipes sp. | reverse complement strand
GCAGTACCCATTTTGTGCGGTCTGTGCCGTCAACTTTCAGTTCAAACATATCGGGACATTCCCAAACACCATCTTGCGCGCCGAGTCCCTTACCGAAATGGCTACGCATTGTCCAGTTTTTCAGATCGGGGGAAGCGAAGATTAGCATTTCATGTTCCAGTGGGTGAGCCAACACGAGAATCCACTCGCCGGTCGGTTCATACCAGAACATATTCGGGTCGCGGGCCTCGCTGTCGAGAGTGATAACGGGGTTGCCGACATATTTCTCATAGGTTTGGCCGTTGTCAAGGCTATAAGCCATGCTCTGAATTTGGCTTGCACCGGCCGAGGTAAAGAGGCTGATGATAGCGTTAGAGCCGAAACCGGCAGTGTTCTTCGGGTCGAGGACGGAGCTACCGGAGAAGATGGTGCCGAGGCCGTCGGGCTCGATAGCTACCGGTTGATGATCCCAATTTACGAGGTTGGTAGAGGTTGAATGGCCCCAAGTCATGTTCTGCCATTTTGAACCGTAGGGGTTAGCCTGATAGAACAGATGCCAAACGCCATCTTTATATACCATACCGTTGGGGTCGTTCATCCAACCGTAGAGCGGTGTATGATGGAACGCCGGACGATATTTTTCGCGATTGGTAGTATCGAAGCTGTCAGACAACACGAAGTTGTTCCAACAAGCATCGTTGCTCGCTTCGCGCACCGATGAACGGTTCTGCGAAGTAACAACATTAAATACTAAGTTGTGACCTTTATACGGCTCGAGGCTGAAGGGCACTTGATAGTCGACCTTCGATTTGGCAAGGCGAACGTAAATCGTACGATCGAGTTTGCCATCAACCAGCACATCGATGCGGGCATCATCATTCGATTCCTGCACCGGCATCAACAGGTAGCGGGCGTCGCTATTGACGCGTACCAACGTATTGTTTACGCCGAGATGCTCAACATTGACCGTACCGTCGGCAGCATAAGTCGGAGCTGCAGCAGCGGCAATGATTGAGGCCAGCGTTATGTTTTTTACGATATTCATTTTCATCGATATTGGATTTTGCAGATTTGACATTGCAAAAATACTAAGTATCATATTAGATGTGTTATCAAAAATTCGGCATAGAGTAGAAAATATTCTGCATTGCAGATTTTTTGCCATGAAAGGCGTTGTTTTTAATAGAAGTTTTATAACTTTGCAGAAAAGATCATTTATACATGAGAGATTATATAACTCGTTTTGTCCTTATTTTTGTGGTATTTGTGCTTGCGATGATGGGGCTTACAGGCTGCCAGCAGCGCAAACAGTTCCGTATAGGCGTTTCGCAGTGTAGTCAAGACGACTGGCGCGAAAAGATGAATGAAGAGATTGAACGTGAAGCCATGTTCATCGAAAACGCAGATATTGAGATACGTTCTGCCGATGATTCCAATGAAAAACAGATTGCCGACATACGTTATTTTGCCGACAATAATTTCGATATTATCATTGCCGCCCCTAACGAAGCCGAAGCTATCACTCCTATAATCGACGAGGTATATAAAAAAGGTATCCCGGTGATTATTTTCGACCGAGATATCAACAGCGACAGCTACACGGCGCACATTACAACCGACAACCATGGTATCGGAGTGTCGGCAGCCGGATATGCCCTTTCGATGTTAAAATCAGCCGGGCTGGAACCTACGGCTATTGAAATCAATGGATTAAGGGGTTCCTCTCCCGCTATAGAGCGCAAAAAAGGGTTTGACGAAGTCTTCACAGCTAATGGCGGGCGGATTCTCGGCAGTGCTGACGGCAACTGGAACCAGCCTGATGCTGAACGAGTTGCCGACTCCTTACTAACCCTTTTCCCGAACGTCAACCTGATTTATGCCCACAACGACCGCATGGCGATTGGGGCGTCAAACGTTGCCAAGCGCAAAGGGCTTAATAATATAAAGGTAATAGGCATTGACGCCGCGCCCGAAATTGGCATCAAAGCCGTAGCCGACAGTGTGATAGATGCTACATTCCTCTACCCTACCGAGGGTCAGCGCATTATCCAGACGGCCATGAAAATTCTCCGTGGAGAACCTTACTCCAAAGAGATCCGTCTGCCTAATTCCTCTGCCGTAGACCTCACAAATGCCGATATCCTGCTGATTCAAAACGAATCGATCCGCAACGAGACCGAGAAAATGAAGGCTATGAAGACGCAAGTCGATGCTTATTGGTCGGCCCATTCGGCGCAAACTTCGCTTTTCTATGCCGTAATCGTAATTTTGGCGTTAGCGTTTATCACCCTCTTCCTGGTTCTCCGCGCATTTTGGCAACGCAAGCGCCATCAGCAAGAACTCATGGAGCAAAACCATCTGTTAGAGCAGCAGAGCGAACAGCAGAAGGAGCTCAACCGACAACTTCAAGAGGCAACACGCTCAAAATTAGCGTTCTACACCAACGTTTCACACGACCTGCGAACACCCCTAACCCTGATTTCAGAGCCAATACGCCAGATTGCCGGTGCGGATAATCTGACCCCACGTCAGCAAACTTTGGCAAAAATTGCCGACAAAAATGTGAAAATCCTGCAGCGTCTGATTAATCAGATCCTAGATTTCCGCAAATATGAGAACAACAAGTTATCGCTGAACCTCAGCGAGATGGACTTCCGCCAAGCTGCCGACGACTGGATCGAGGCTTTCAAAGAGGTTGCACGCAAACGCGACATCAAACTTCTTTGCGACTCCCCCGATGCCGACACCCCAATCATTCTCGCCCTCGATGCCGAAAAGATGGAGCGCATCTTCTTCAACTTGCTCAGCAACTCCTTTAAATATACACCAGATAACGGCACCATACATATCACCTACTCCCTCGACGGCGACACATTCCAATTGCAGATTGCCGACTCCGGGAAAGGTATCTCAAAAGAGAATCTTGCCAACATCTTCGACCGCTTCTTCCGCGTTGATGAAGTCAAGCCTAACGGCTCAGGAATCGGTTTAGCTCTGGTCAAAGCCTTTGTTGAACTACATGGCGGCACCATTAATGCCGAAAGCAAACTCGGTGTAGGCACTCGCTTCACAGTCCGTATCCCCGTGCGCCACGTTGCCGAGACCGCCGTCAAAACCGCCCCGCTCATCACCGAATCCGACGTCATCGTCGAGCTCGGAGCTGAGTCAACCGAAGCCGCTCAGGCGTCTGCCTCGTTGTCAGCCGCCAACGAAGCCGATGGCGCGCCCGCTACTGAACTCCCAAGCCTACTAATCATTGACGACAACCCCGATATCCGCTCACTGATAAATCAGCTGCTCGGCGATGAATACGAAATTCATCAAGCCGAAAACGGCCGAGAAGGGCTCGCAAAAGCCGCTCGCCTCGTCCCGGATATCATCATTTGCGACATCATGATGCCCGTTATGGACGGTCTCGAATGTTGCCGCCGCATAAAAGCCGAAATATCGACATCCCACATCCCCGTCTTGATGCTGACCGCATGCTCCATGGACGAACAGCGCATCGAAGGCTACGAAAGCGGTGCCGACGGCTACATCTCCAAGCCCTTCAACGGAGAGTTGCTGCGCAGCCGCTGCCGCAACCTCCTCGCCAACCGCAAACGCATCCTCAACCTCTGGCAAGCCGCCCAAAACTCCCCTGCTGCCCAAGGTTCAACGGCCGCAGGCATCGCTCACAGTTCTGCTCGAGAGGCATCCGCTGCGCTGAATTCCAACAGTGAAGCGAAGGGGCAGCCCTCCTCAGCTATACAGGCAATGCCCGCCCCGACCATCGGCAACGTCGACCTCGACAACGAGTTTTATGCCCGCTTCCTCAAGATATTCATGAGCGAAATTTCCAACCCCGACATCAGCATCGAGCAAATCGCCTCACGCATGGGCCTGGGCCATTCGCAATTCTACCGCAAAATCAAAGCCTTAACAAATTATACCCCTGTAGAGTTAATGCGCCAACTGCGACTAAAGCAAGGGCGCCATCTGCTTACAACAACCTCCAAATCCATCAGCGAGATTGCCTACGAAGTAGGCTTCTCCTCTCCCGCCTACTTCACCAAATGCTATCGCATAGCCTTTGGCGAAACCCCCTCCGACCTCCGCGACAACCTCGGCCAATAACCCCCGGCCCCCGCTGCCGCCCGCCCCTGCTCCTTCTCCAGCCTTCCATGCCTCTTCTCCAGCCTTC
>CAZKYD010000129.1:0-2216 GCA_964556875.1 uncultured Alistipes sp. | reverse complement strand
CTGCCTCTTCTTCGCCCAGCTCCGGCTTCGCCAGCGTTCCAAAAGCCTTCAATCAGCGCGGAGCGGTTCTGTTTTGGCCTGAAAGGCCAACCCACAGCCAAGCCCCCGCCTCTCTTGTCTCCTGTCGTCGCGCCTCTTCGAGAGGGGGAAAATGCTCTCTTTGTTCTGTTCCCGCAGCGAAGCGAGGAGGATAAACCATGAAAAACTCGGCTTTTTATCAGACATTTTCTGCATTGCACAGATTGTTATAGCCGTTGCAAGGATTTTAATACACACTCTCCTTTTCCATATAATAACTTTGCGACAGGAAAATTAACAAACAAATCTATATACAATAGCATGAAAAAAGCAATCCTCAGCAGCCTACTGTTCCTCCTTATGGCAGTAGTAGCAAATGCACAGAACATTACTGTGCACGGGACTGTTCTTAGCTTCTCAGACCAAGAGCCTCTGATCGGAGCTTCTGTTGTCCCTGTATCTAATCCCAATCATGGAGTAACCACCGACATCGATGGTAACTTTACTCTCACAGTAGCCCAAGGCGAAAAGCTTACAATCTCTTATATAGGATATGTAAAGCAGACAGTAGCCGCAGCTGCCGAACTCAACATCGTCCTGAAAGAAGACGCTCAAGCCCTCGACGAAGTTGTAGTTGTTGGTTACACAACCCAGCGCAAAGCCGACCTTACCGGCGCCGTTGCCGTAATGAACATGAAGCAACCTATCAGCGAATCTACCGGTAACATCATGGGGTCAATGGCAGGCAAGCTCCCCGGCGTTAACATCGTTGCCGATGCAGCCCCCGGCGGTACAGGTTCTATCCGTGTTCGTGGTATGTCAACCGCCAACTCCTCAAACGACCCGCTTTACATTATTGATGGCGTTCCTACCGACAACATCAACTGTATCAACCCCTCCGATATCGAGACAATGCAGGTATTGAAGGACGCAGCTTCCGCATCAATCTACGGTTCGCGTGCTGCCAACGGTGTTGTAATCATCACCACCAAGCAAGGCAAGGGCGACCGCATGACTATCAATGTAAATTATGCCGCATCAGCTCAGACAATCGCTAAGCGCTATAAGATGCTCGACGCTAACCAGTGGGGCGAAGCCTACTGGGCTGCTTCTCGCAACGCCGGCATCAAACCCTCACACGTTCTTTACGGTTCGGGCGACACCCCCGTTCTCCAACAATATGTAAATGGCGACACCAATTACGCTACAACCAACACCGACTGGCAAGACGCCGTTTACCGCACCGCTTGGACCAACAACCTGACCGCATCTATCTCTAACAACACTGATAAAGGTTCGGTAATGCTCTCATTGAACTACATCAACCAGAACGGTAACATCAATGAAACATACTACGAACGCTATTCAGCTCGTATCAACTCTACCTACGATTTCAACAAATATATCAGCGTAGGCGAAAACCTTATGATTGCTCGCTGGTCGAACCGCGGCGTTGACGTTGCCGGTGACCGTGGTATCCCCTTCACCGCCATGAGCCAGCACCCCGCACTCCCCATCACCGGTGCTGACGGCTCATGGGCTCGTCCTATCAGCCTCATCGGCTCTGACTTAGCCAACCCCGTGCAGCAGATCGCTAACTCTGCCGACAACGACCAATCGTCTTGGCGTATCCTCGGTAACGCTTACCTCGCTATCAAGCCCATCGACGGCCTGACCATCAAGACAAACCTCGGTATCGAGCACTCTCAATACTACAACAATACCCTCAGCCGCGCCACCAACCCCGGCGACGTTAACAGCGTTTCAAGCGTTTACGGCCAGGGCGACACTTGGACTTGGACCAACACCGCTAACTACGTTAAGACCTTCAACGAAAAGCATCATCTCAACGTACTTCTCGGTACTGAAGCTATCGGTTACACCTTCAAAGACCTCAGCGCTTCACGCGAAGGCTACTCCTTCGAAGACGCCGACTTCATGCAGATCGGTGCCGGTACAGGCACACGCAGCAATGGTGGTGGCAAAACTCAATGGTCGGTATTCTCCCTCTTCGGAAAAGTTGACTACAACTATGCTGACCGCTACTTGGCTTCATTCACCATCCGTCGCGACTCTAACTCTCGTTTCGCAAAAGACCTCCGCGCAGGTACATTCCCCGCTTTCTCACTGGCATGGCGTCCCTCTCAGGAAGAATTCTTCCCCCAGAACGACGTGCTGACCGACCTTAAGATTCGCTA
>CAZKYD010000128.1:0-6694 GCA_964556875.1 uncultured Alistipes sp. | reverse complement strand
TGGGCGTCAGACAAAACGGGAGTTAAAATGAAAACGGTTTCGTAGTGGTTCATTTCTTAAACTATTGATGTTTAATGATTTAATTCTTTGATTTAGGCAAGAAGAGCCCAAACCGGATGCAAAGTTACAAATTTTCTCCGAATCTACCAAATCTTTCTGCTTGATTCAATGTAGATTACCGTTAAAATCGAGCTGTAAAATCATGCCGTGGGGGAGACTCTTTAAATTAGGAACGAAATGGGGCGAGAGGGCTGTAAATGTGTTGTGAGATTTTGATTTGTGAAAAAGAATTGCCATCTTTGCATCGTTGACCGAATCCGGGATTTCTGGATTGAACTTTATCTTATGGATCGAAAGATTGAAATCATAGAATCGCTCAGCGACGAGCGAGTGGCGCCCTATGCCCGACTAACCGAAGCGCAGATGCGCAATCGGCTTGCCCCTCATGAGGCTATTTTTATTGCTGAAAGTCCGAAGGTGATTAAGGTGGCTATTAGTGCCGGTTATCAGCCGTTGTCGTTGCTGTGTGAGCAGAAGCATATTCAAGGGGATGCTGCTGAGATTATTGAGCGTTTTTCGGATATGCCGGTCTATTCCGGTAGCCGAGAGCTGTTGGCATCGCTGACGGGCTACACGCTGACGCGAGGGGTGTTGTGTGCGATGCGTCGTCCGGCTCCGTTAACTCCGGGGGATGTTTGTCGCGATGCTCGACGTGTTGCGGTGATTGATGAGGTTACCGACACTACTAATATCGGGGCGATATTCCGCTCGGCGGCGGCTTTAGGAATTGATGGTGTTCTATTGTCACCTACGGCGTGCGATCCGCTTAACCGTCGTGCTGTCCGTGTGTCGATGGGAACTGTGTTTCTGCTCCCGTGGGCATATCTCAGCGAAAGTCCGCATCGGTCGGGATATATCGATGAGCTCCACGAATTAGGCTTTAAGACGGTGGCGATGGCGTTGCGCAACGATTCTGTCCTGTTCGACGATCCTATTCTTCAGCAAGAGCCGCGCCTGGCGATTATTTTAGGCACCGAAGGGGAGGGGCTTCCGGCGGAGGTTATTAGTCGTAGCGATTATGTTGCTCGCATTCCGATGGCCCGCAATGTCGATTCGCTGAATGTGGCGGCTGCTTCGGCGGTGGCCTTTTGGCAGTTACGTCCGGCTGATGTAACTTCTTGCTAATCGCAATATCTACAAACCGCGGTATTAACAACACCCGAACAGAGATACTATAAAATAAAATAGAAAGGCGGCTGAATCGGAAAGATTCGTCGCCTTTCTGTGGTTAAACATCCCCATGAAAAAGAGTGTGTGTGATTTTCAATAGCCGGAGGGGATGTTTCAATGCTTCTTTGACTATGGACGAGTGTCGCTTCCAACACTCCTCGGAGATTTTTAACCTCACCAGCGTCATCAACTTCTGTTAACTGTAAAACAGAAAATTCACTATTTTGGTTCACTCTCCTTGCAATTATTCAAAAAAGAATTATTATCTTTGCAATAATTCAAAACAGAATAATTCAAAATAGAATAATGAAAGATGGCAAAGAAGTCTAATTTTGAACTAAATCCTTTTGTAGTAGGCCGTTATCCGGGTCCGGAGTATTTCTGCGACCGTGAAAAAGAAACGGCTGAGCTAATTAAACAGGTTGTAAATGGCCGTAATGTGACGTTAATATCGCCACGCAGAATCGGTAAAACCGGGCTAATTCGCCATCTTTTTCAGCAACCGGAGATAGAACGAAACTTTTATACGTTCTTTGTGGATATCTATGCAACTTCGTCGCTGGCGGAGTTTGTAGTGGAATTGGGAAAAACGATTTTCCAAGAGTTAAAGCCTCGTGGAAAATCTATGCTCAGTAGGTTTTTTGAGATTGTAAGTTCCCTTCAGGTTGGGTTTAAGGTGGATGCAATGACCGGTGAGCCTTCGTTTCAGTTGGGCTATAGCCATATTTCAGAGCCGCAGTTAACTTTGGAGGAGATTTTCAAGTATCTCAATAATGCCGATCGTCCGTGTGTAGTAGCTTTCGATGAGTTTCAGCAAGTTGGAGAATATAGTGATGGCAATGCCGAGGCGCTATTGCGCACCTATATTCAGCAGTCAACTAATTGTTCGTTTATCTTTTCCGGAAGCAAGCGCCATATGATGTTGAATATGTTTCAATCGTCGAAACGCCCATTCTATAACTCTTCAGCGACGTTTACGTTAGGTGCTATTCCGGAGGATAGCTACGTAGAATTTGCTCTGCGTCAGTTTGCCAATCGCAAAAAGCAGATTGACGAGGACGCTGTCAGATCGCTATATCAGCGTGTGGATGGAACTACTTGGTATATGCAATTACTGCTGAACGAGGGATTTGCTATTACGAAGGAGAGGGGAAAGATGACGGTAGAGACCTGTGATGTCGCCATCAATAATATTATTGATTTGCAGAGCTCTGGCTACCAGTCAATGTTTGCTTCACTAACAGCTAAGCAACGCGAACTTTTGCGAATCTTGGCGGTTGAGGGTGAGGCAAAGGATATCCTGTCGGTAGATTTCTTTAAGTGCCATAATTTGCCGTCGGCCAGCTCGATTCAGTCGATAATGAAGGCGTTATTGCGCTATGAGATGGTTGATAAAACAGAATCGGGTAGCTACAAAATTATCGATTATTTCTTTGCGCATTGGTTAGCTGCGCAGTAGGCATAATGCGCAGAGTGGGCGTGGGTTTACCAGCCGCCACGGGAGCCGCCACCACCGGTCATGCCGCCACCAAAGGAGCCTCCGGAGATGCCGCCCCCTCCGCCGAAGCCGCCCCCTCCACCGGGGATGATTACCACGGGAGGGGCCGTTTGTTTTTCGATGTCGTAGGGGCGCTCAGTGGTGTTGCCGCAATGCAGACAGCGGTAGGTGCGCACGCCGCGACCTTTAGAGCGGGTGGTAGGATGGATCAGGATGCGATCGCTGATAAGCACCATTGCTCGTGCGTTACAATGCGGGCAAACTTCGTAGTTCTTCAGTCGGTTTTCGAAGGGGATAATCTCGGTTTGATTGCAAGTAGGACATAGCCATACGTCGTAGTCAACGGAATTGAGTCGCTCTTCGGCATCCTGCGAGGGGGTAAGATATAGGTTGTCGGTCTCTTCGTCGAGGAGGTTCATCTTGGTGCCGCAATTGGTGCAAAGATGTTTGCCGCGACGGATATGGTGCATGGTCAGTAGCCAGAGTAGCAATACGGGGAGCATTATGCCAATCGAGGCGAAGGTCAACACGATTATCGCTAATTTCAGTTGTTCGAACGGACGATATGCTTCGATGGTTGATTTTCCGCGAGTAGTGAAAAGTAGATAGAAATAGTAGATAAGGAATCCGGCGAGCAGTAAGCAACATGTGGTCAGATAGATAACGAAAAAATCGTCATCACTGTCGGCATCAGCGTCGTTTTTGTATTTCGACATCAATTCTTCGCGAGCTTCTTCGCTGGTTAGGGCTTTGTTGAGGTCGGTTGCCGCTGCGATTACTCCGTTGTCGTAATCCTCTTGCTGGAAATATGGCTTCATGGTTTCGTTGAGGATTACCCAACAGAGGGCGTCGGGAAGGACTCCTTCAGCTCCGTAGCCTGTACGGATCACGAATTTGCGGTCCTCCTTTGATATCAACATTATGACTCCGTTATCTTTATCTTTCTTGCCGGGTTTCCATAGCTCAAATAGCTCGGTTGCGTAGTCGTCGATGTTTTCACCGTCGAGGTTGTCGACGATTACGATAATCGGTTCGGCTGACGACTGTCGCCATGCGTCGGCCATGATGGAGTCGATACGGCTGACAGCGGTTTGTGATAGCATGCCGGCCATGTCGGTTACGTAGCGAGTGCGGTCTTTGACATGGACATTCTCTACATCCTTTACGGCCACTGCTGAGGCGAGCGTCGGGAGCAGAAAAATGATGGGGAAGAGAAGATATTTTAGAAGGGGAGTGCGCATTGGCAGAATGATGTTGATGGATTGGAGGTTACACTGCGGGCAGACTCATGCCGTTGAGCTTGCGGAAGAGGTCGAGCGCATAAACGTCGGTCATCGCTGAGACGTGGTCTACTACGCTCTGCACTTTTGTGAAGAGGTCGGGCGAATTTACGTCGTATTGGTCGGGAACCTGCGAGAGCAGTAGGCGTGAATAGTTCAGCTCGGGGTTGCAAACAGCATGGATTAGTTTGTCGAGGAGGAAGGTGATAATCTGGTTACCACCCAACTCGATGTCGGCAACTTCTTTTGCGCGGTAGATTTTCTCCCAAGAGAGTCGGTTGCAGCGCTCGTAGGCATCGGCGAGATCCGTGGGGATATGGCCTAACAGGCGTCCTTGGAATGTGCCGGATAGGATAGCGTCTTCGTTTTCGGCAAATACGCGCGCACAAGCAGTGACCAGTTCACCAATTACGCCCGAACGGAGGTAGGCAATCTGCTCGTTGGGGTCGTTGATGCGTTTAAACACTTCTAAGGCTCGTTCGCGTCGAGATTCCGGCAGGAACGACATGAAGAGGTCGAGCACGGTTGCCGACCCTACGATTTTCAGTTTGTGGGCATCTTCGATGTCCATAACTTCGTAGCAGATGTCGTCGGCGGCTTCTACGATGTAGACCAGTGGGTGGCGAGCGTAGCGGAGTTCCCCTTCGGGGGCGTCGAGCATGGGGATGCCGAGTTCGTCGGCGATACGCTGATAGCTGTCGCGCTCCGATGTGAAGAATCCGAATTTGTCTTTACCTCCGGCCAGTCCTGAGGAGTAGGGGTATTTTACAATCGATGCGAGCATCGAGTAGGTCATGGCGAAGCCCCCGGCTCGGCGGCCGTGGAATTGATGGGTCAGCACTCGCAGGGCGTTGGCATTCCCTTCAAAGTGGACCAAGTCGGCCCACTGTGACTTGGTTAGCTTTTCCTGGAGGAAAGCTCCGGCCCCCTCTGAGAAGAATGTGGCGATAGCTTTTTCGCCGGAATGGCCGAAGGGCGGATTCCCCATGTCGTGGGCCAGGCAGCCTGCTGCTACGATTGCGCCTATTGAGTCAAGGGCTTTAGCGGTAGGGGTGCCGGCATAGCGGGGAAGCAGGAGATTGAGGATTTCGTTGGCGAGAGAGCGCCCAACCGAAGCCACTTCCAGGGAGTGGGTCAGTCGGTTATGGACAAAGATGCTCCCCGGTAGGGGGAATACTTGCGTCTTATTTTGTAAGCGACGGAAGGGGGAGGAGAACACCAAGCGGTCGAAGTCGCGCTGAAAATCGGTGCGGCTCCCTCGGCGTGGGTCGTGATAATTCTCCATCCCGAACCGTTTGTCGGAGATGAGGCGTTCCCAGTCCATTTTTTGCGGACGGTTGTTAGTTGTTTTCATCGGTTTCCGGGGAGGTTTCTCCCAAGTCGTCGTATTTTTGGAAGAGGAAATCGTTGTAGGGGAAGCGTTCCATGTGGATTTCTTTCGCTTTCTGATAGATTTTCTCTTTAAGTTCGTCGATGTTGATAGCTTTCTTTGCGGATACAAACACGCAGTTGCCCGGATCGAGGCGGTTCATCCAGGTGAGCTTCAGCTCTTCGAGGGGGATGTTCTCGCGGGTTCGTGGGGTGAGGTCGTCGGCGTCTTTTGGCACATAGCTGAAGGCGTCGATTTTATTGAAGACCATAATCATAGGCTTGTCGCCTGACCCGCACACTTCTGCCAAGGTCTTGTTGACAACTTCGATTTGCTCTTCGAATTGCGGGTGGCTGATGTCGACTACATGGATTAGCAGGTCGGCATCGCGCACTTCGTCGAGGGTTGATTTGAACGACTCAACGAGGTGGGTCGGCAGCTTGCGAATGAATCCAACGGTGTCGGTCAGCAGGAAGGGTAGGTTGTCGATGATTACCTTGCGGACGGTGGTGTCGAGGGTGGCGAAGAGTTTGTTTTCAGCGAAAACATCACTCTTGCTCAGCAGGTTCATCAGGGTTGATTTCCCTACGTTGGTATAGCCTACGAGCGCTACACGGGTTAACTTGCCGCGGTTTTTCCGCTGCAGGGTTTTCTGGCGGTCGATGTCGCTGAGCTGTTCTTTCAGCCAGGAAATGCGGCGCTTGATGATACGGCGGTCGGTTTCGATCTGAGTTTCACCGGGACCACGCATACCGATACCACCTTTCTGACGCTCCAAGTGGGTCCACATTCGAGCCAGTCGGGGAAGTAGATATTGATATTGGGCTAGCTCTACCTGGGTTTTGGCGATAGCCGTTTGTGCTCGTTTTGCAAAGATATCGAGGATGAGGCTTGAGCGGTCGAGGATCTTTACTTGAAGCTCTTTTTCGATGTTGGCTATCTGCTTTGTTGAGAGGTCATCATCGAAAATAACCATTCCGATATCGTTCTTTTCTACATATTCGCGAATCTCTTCGAGCTTACCTTGCCCCACGAATGTGCGGGAATTGGGGTTGTCGAGTTTCTGGGTGAAACGCTTTACAACCTCAGCTCCGGCGGTGTCGGCGAGAAATTCCAGCTCGTCGAGATATTCATTGACTTTACCTTCAGGCTGGCGGGGGGTGATCAACCCTACCACTACAGTCTTTTCGGTAGTTTCTTTCGAGATTACTAAATCTTTCATTAATCAGCTAATTCATTGGCGGGAAAACTCCCTCATGCAAAGTTAACACTTTTCCCCTATTATTCCGCCGCCGCAGTAAAATAATTGCTATCTTT
>CAZKYD010000127.1:0-6711 GCA_964556875.1 uncultured Alistipes sp. | reverse complement strand
ATTAATTAGTATGAGCCGATTTTAACAAACTATATGGGATATCAACGGTGTACCAAATGTTAGCTTGCTCAAAACGAACAATCACATTCAGCTTTTCCTTTGATTTCTTGTGTACCTTAGCTTTTACTCCCGCAAAAAGTCCCTCTGTGATGATAACATCCTCATATTCTTCGAATAACGGGATCTTTTCAAGTTCTTCCGGGAAATAATACGTGATAGTATCAGAGCCCAATCCGGCAAGATACATAAACGTCTTCATCTCATTATCTGAGATGATAGCCGGGCGTTTTTCGCTACCACAGCAATAGTCAAAAACATAAATTGCAGGAGCAAATGAGCGACGAATATGATAAATATCAGCATCCAAACAGCACAAAAACAGAATAGACCTCATGTAATTTTTCTGTACTGCCGTATTTTGATGTCCCGACTTTTCGTCATCCAAAAAGAAATGCTTGATATCGGAACTTTTCAGCAATGGTAAAGCCTTAATTTTGGCTGCCGTATCTTCCGGAGAATCTTCATAGCAACGGATAGCATACCAATGCTGTGTATTCATGCCCATGCTCTTAGCCACACGAGCTAACGCTTGGGTTACATCTTCGTCACTAACAACGGCATCATTTGCATAATTGAGATTGTCGATATGCCTACCAATAACAGCGGAAATAACATCGTGAGAAACGCCAATATTCTTGGCAAGCTCAGCCCACACTTCTGCGGCCGAATCATCGTCAAGATGCTCTTTGAGATTAAGCTTATGTGCGATCCCGGCAAGATTATGAGTAAATGCTTGTTGTGGTTTCGCGCCGAGGAACGTCAACAGTTCATCACGCTGATAAGATTGCAGAATGTGTCGTGCTTCATCAGTTGCAGTAAGTCTGCTCCACACCTCGGGGGTCGCGTCACACAGATCTGCCACACGAAGGCCACCACCGAAAAAGCAAAGGCTAAATATATCACGTGTACGGTTAAATACCGAGCTTTCGAACTCACTACTTAATATACGCTTGACAGCTTCAGCTGATAATATCTTCTTCGTGGATTTTGAATTGCCGGTAAAGTAACCATCGAACAGCGTCAGGTTGAGATTAACACCCGCTTTTACCGCACTGCGAAACGTACTCAGAATAACACGCAAATAGTTAGAAATCGTGTTATCCGACTTACCCTCATGCTGTAGGAAAGCAACATATTGATCAAGCCAATTCTTATCTACATCCGCAAGTGCAATGTCAGAATCCTTGCCAAAACATTTCTCCAAGCTATCAGCCGCAAAGCGCGCTTTACGGGCAATTTGAGCCTTGCCGGATTGTTCTTTTGCATCGGCTTCCTCTCTCATCCTGGCGATGAGCAGATTTGAATTGGCCCGGACTTGCATGCTACAAAAAAAAGTAACTGGGGTGTTTTTTAGCAATTCTCTACCTCCCCCTCGCTACAGCAATAATGTGCAACAAGAGGTAACTAAAGCAGTACTAAATATTTCCACTACAAGACAATACAACATTTCCACTTGCTGTATTCCTATGCCCCTCCTAATAGGGGGTGTTTAATCAACTGCAAAGATACGGAAAATTAACGGAACTACACCATAAAAAGCGAATAAAAGCAATCTATTCGACTGTAATATAAGCATGTTTGCTAATATAAACATTCGTTTTGATTAAAATTGTTCAGCTAAAATTGGAGCATTGTTGAGCAAATCTTAATTCGTTTGCAAAATATAGTAATGTTTATTAGCTAATTACACAAAGAGTCCACCCCCTATTAGGGGAGAATGACTATTACGCAATACAATTTTATTTACATACCGCATTGATTACTATTCTATTGGCCCTATCTATAGTAGACGAATCAAGCGACGCGAGATAGATACGCGTAGTGCGTTCGCTTTCATGCCCAAGCCCTTCACTGATAACGCTTATAGACACCCCCCTATCACGAGCGACAGTCGACCAACTGTGGCGACTGGTATAAAAGGTAAATTGCTGACCAATGTTTAGCAATTTGCCCAGTTTTTTGAGATGATAGTTTATCGCGTGACTTTTGTTGTTATACGCGCGTCGTTCA
Organism: uncultured Alistipes sp.; assembly: GCA_964556875.1. Lineage (GTDB taxonomy): Bacteria > Bacteroidota > Bacteroidia > Bacteroidales > Muribaculaceae > UBA7173. Next base: position 4,641 of record CAZKYD010000127.1, on the reverse strand, counting down.
TCAGTGCCTTCAGACTGGATGATTGGCAACAGATATTTGCTATTGACAGTCTTATACTTATTAAGGATCTGTTGCATCTCCGACGTCCATTTCACTTGAATCTGTTGATTGGTCTTGCGACGACGATATGTTACTACCCCTCCTCTTAGGTCGGAAGTCTTAAGGAATGCCAAATCAACAAATGCCATACCGCGGAGATAAAAACTCAACATAAACATATCGCGAGCAAACTCTCTCGATGGATTGTTCGACAAGTCAACATTCTTGATCTTAGTTAAATCCTGCAGAGGTAATGCTCGCTTCTTTGTCTTTTCCGTACCGGTAAACACTCGTTTAAACGGTTTCTTATCGAAGATAAGTTCTTCTTCTACAGCCTGATTATATGTGGCACGCAGTTTGCGCATATAGAAGGAGATCGTATTGGGCGCAATATTATGATTTTGGAGCCACACCTGATACTCTTCCATCAATGTTGAAGTTATTTCAGCCAGCATCACATCCTCGTGGTTACGAAACCTCGTAAAACTATTCAATGCACATTGATACCCCTCCGCAGTTTTGCATTGTCCCCTTTGTTTACGCACAACAACCATTCTCGGCATATAATTGAAAATGGTATTCTCTTTGCTGCTCGATGTAAACGCGGCTACAATATCATCTGCAGTATACGGCAATGCATTATCATTGAATTGTTGGATAATGCGGTTGATGAGCTCCACATCATACTGCGTTTTACGTCGAATCTCAATGTTTAAAACATTCTGTTTCGCATTATCCCATTGATGTTCAGGGATACGATATGGAGTATGTACTTGACGGACTATCCTCTTATGAATCACTTGATAATAGAGCGCACCGTCTCGTCCGTCTACTGAAGATGGACGGAATTTCAGTTTTACTGTTGCCATTATACGTGTATCGTTGGATGTTATTAATCATCGCAAAGATACCTAATGGTTTTGAAATGGGACGGTTGTTACTTCGTGAAGATGCGGGGAAGGAAGTCTACGAGATACTTTCGCCAATTTTCCCAAGAATGGCCGCCATCGGTTTCGTTATAATAATACTGATAGTTGCGATCATCTAATTTCTCGCGGAAATCATCATTGAGTTTCTTCACAAAATCATCTTCCCCTACAGCTATGTAATAGAGCTGGGGAGCTGTTGCAAACTGCGCAGCAATTTTCTCATCAAAATCGTCATATATGTCGATATGATCCGACGTTAAGTTGGTGATCTTCTTATCGAGACCACTTCCTCCCAAGAAAGAGAAATTGTTTTTCAGCTTGTTCCATTTTTTGCCTATTTTTTTCATATTACCGATACTCTTATCGCCAAGGGCATTAGTGGTTTGCGCAGAAAATAGGCCGACGTAGTCAAATGCGTCCGGGTTGTTTAAGGAGATATAGATTGTATGCAAGCCGCCTAATGAGAGCCCGGCGATAGCTCGATGTGCTTTATCTTTGATCGTTCGATAGTTGCTATCGACATAACCTACAATATCATTCATAAATGTAGATTCAAATTTGCCCAACATTGAACTTGTATTTTTTGCAGAGGGCTCGACATATGGATTTTGAGGGTCCTGTCCGGGAGCAGCTGCCAGATCTACATTGCCATTCGGCATAACCACAATCATGGGTTTGCATCTGCCTGCAGCTATAAGATTGTCAAGAATCTGTATGGCCCTGCCACATTCTTCCCACGCGTCTTCATCGCCGCCGGAGCCATGGAGCAAATACAATACCGGGAATCGTTTCGTTGTAGATGCGCTATATGCCGATGGCAGATAGACGGTCATTCTTCGTTTGCTCATACCGTTTAATGTCGATGGATACCAGACCTTCTTGACGGTTCCATGCGCCACATTTTTCGTAATATAATCATCAGCAATACCACCTTTGATAATGAAATAGTTGAGTGTATCAGCCACATCTCGCATGGTATTTTTGTTATATTCGTCTAAGACGGCTTCTCCATCCACCTCAATAGTGTATGTGTAGATTTCAGACGACAGAACGTCTGACGTACAGGTCCAAACATCGCCTTGCTTGGTCATTTCAAGTTTGCCATCACGTCCAAACGATCCGGCCGGAGTCTTAAAACTCCGTTTCTTGGGGATAAAAGAACCCTTTACAACAACCTCTTCAGCGGTTGGAGCATTCACTGTGAAAGTAACCGAATTGTCGGCATTGATAACAGGAGATGTTTCGCTACTACTTTTTCCAGCAATTTGTAATGCCCAAATCGCTGCTATGACGAATAAAATACCTGACCTCTTCATGTGATTTATTTGTTGCTTTTGATTTTTAGAACTGATTGAATTGCATCTTTAACAAGATACAATTTCGATGTCACCATCCTGGTTTGCACTAACTGTGAAACGATTTGCCGACGAGGTATCGTAAGCAGATAACTCAGCAGATGCAATGAATTTCACATTATGAACAAAGTCGAGCACGGCCCCTTCAAGGATTCGCTGCGCATCTTCATCGTCGGTAATGCTATAGATGGTTTGCTTGGGATACATGAGTGATAGCATTAACGTCAACTCGCCCTGCCCCATTTTATTTATAACAAAAAAGTCTTGACCATTGTTTAGCCCTTCGATTTGCTCTCGGACAGAGAGTAAATATCGCAGCATTTTCTTGGCATTGCGTTCAATCTCCGCCCCCTTGTAGCGATAGCGATCATAGACCGTATCTTTCAACAAAGCAACGGTTGACTGTTGACGGCATATCTCATCAAATGAGTCCTGATATTGTTTCTTGACAGCTTGCGCACGTTCCTTAGTGGTTGTGCCCAAAGCTTGCAATTCAGCGGGAGTAATGCGCCGACCGATCTTGATTAAGACCTCTCCCCCATTAGTAACAGCCGAACCTTTAGGCATAGCTTGCACTATGCCGTGTAGATATACCGGCAGGATATCGAGGCCCAATTCTTCAGCAAATTGGAAAGCACCTTTATGGAATCGCTTCACATTATTGCTAACATATCGCGGGCGTTCACCTTCAGGGAATATGGCAATACTATACCCCTGCTCTACGAACGGTTTTACTTTCTCCAGCATTTGATCCGCGCCTTGCCCTACAGTAATAAAATCTAACCAACGGAAAATCCTACCTGTAACGGGATTCACACTGACATGATCATTAGCCACCATTATAATCTTGGGGGACAAGAACATCAGATAGAATGAATCGAGCAACGACTGGTGGTTGCTGATAATAACTGCCGGTTTCCGGAAATCCTCATTGATTGAATTATCATACTTAAATGACGTTCCTGGCATTCTTTTTACATCAAAACGAAACACCGAGCAACAATATTTATGCAGAATAAGCTTTTTGCGTGGTGTAGGCTTGGTAAGAATCAGCATGAAGAAGCCCATAACATAGGCCACAGACAATTGTGCCAAAAAGACCATCGCACAATAAGCGGTACACAAGATTTTCTTTAATGTCAGCGGACGTTGACGCACTTTTCCATTTTGGCTCACCAGCCAATTAAACACTAACGGCGGGAACAAATAAGCCATCATGACAACCGACAGCATACCGACAACCGTAACCTCTCCTAAAGAGCGTAACGCCGGATGTTTGGCAAAGATCAATGTCCCAATGCCTATGAACATTATCAAGGCAGAAACGATGATGCTATTCTTATATGATCCTAATAATTTCTTGCGATAAGCAAATTCATATGAAAGCCCTTCAGTCATGAATATGGTGTAATCGTCACCCTGTCCAAAAATAAAGGTTGCCAGAATTACATTCACGATATTGAATTTTATACCTAATATCGCCATAATACCAAGTATCCAAATCCAGCTGACAGCCATTGGCAAGAACGAGACCATTGCAAGTTCAATGCTCCCCAAGGATATCCACAAGAATACGAAAACAATACATCCGCAAGCGATACCGATATAATTGAAATCGTTTGACAACGTATTGGCGATAGAGCCATTCATGCTCTTCACATCGAAGCATAAGCCATCGAAGCCCTGCTGACCGGATAGCGCTGCTTTCACTGCCTCAACATCAGCGGATTTAACTTCTATCGTTTGGACAACTGATTTTCGGCCCGTCGACCGATCTTCGCTGATATTGCCGACAAACACACTTGATATTAAATCTTCAAAATGGTCAAACTCCTGAAGCGAGTACGCTTGATTAAGGATATCATTAAATGCAGTAAACGCCTCCGGATTAAATCCATGCGCCACAGCGGAACTCGTCAACCCTTTTCCTATGGCATCACGATATTTTTCGATAAACGCCTGCCAATTTGCTAAGCGATGCTGCTGCTCCGTTTTAGACACTAAAAAAGCCGACACGTTATTATGACGAGTTGCCGCCCCGGCTGTAACCAATGAATCAATCCGCGCTGAAATAATTTCATTCTGCGTTAACGCATCGTCCCAGGTGTGGCCATTACTTACAACATACACGCTTTCTGTGTTCGAGGTGTTCGTCAATAGGCTTTGGAAATATTCCATATCAGCCCGTTGCTCAGATGTCATAAAATTGATATTACGCATATCTGAGTCGAACTCCGTTTGCAAGCTAAAATAGCCAAATATTATAGTCAGAATAATAATCGTCCCTACCGTCCAGCGGTTATTTTCTAAGGATAAGC
>CAZKYD010000126.1:0-7068 GCA_964556875.1 uncultured Alistipes sp. | reverse complement strand
CTATTACCCCTAATACGCTAAGCAAAAGATTTCAAACTTAAACCCACGTTTTTCGTCTACGAATGGAGCTTAGCCCGCAAGAAACGTCCGGTATACGAAGATTCGACCTCTACAATCTCTTCAGGAGTACCCACAGCGACAAGGTTTCCGCCACGATCTCCACCCTCCGGGCCCAAATCGATAACATAATCTGCCGCTTTCACGATGTCCAGGTTATGTTCGATAATAAGAACCGTGTGTCCCTTCGCTATCAAACGGTCAAACGAGTTCATCAGCAGGTTGATGTCATGGAAATGCAGGCCCGTTGTCGGCTCATCAAATATAAATAATGTAGGTTGCGACACCTCCATGGCCATAAAATAGGCCAACTTGACGCGCTGGTTTTCGCCCCCAGACAAGGTTGACGACGTCTGACCGAGTTTTATGTAGCCCAGTCCTACATCTTGCAGCGGTTTTAGTCGGCGAACAATTTTCGACGTTTGGGCAGACGAATCTTCCGAGAAAAATTCGATAGCTTGGTTGACGGTCATTTCAAGAATATCATAAATATTTTTACCACGATATTCTATTTCGAGCACATCTCGCTTGAAACGTTTACCGCCACACGCCTCGCAGGGGATGGTGATATCAGCCATAAACTGCATTTCAATGGTGATTTTTCCATCGCCCTTACATTCCTCGCAACGGCCACCCTCAGCATTAAACGAGAAATAAGCCGGAGAGAATCCCATCTGCTTCGCGCCCTGCTGTTGGGCAAAAAGCTGACGAATTTCGTCATATGCTTTTAAGTATGTAGCAGGATTTGAGCGCGACGACTTTCCAATCGGATTTTGGTCGACAAATTCAATGCCACCAATACGCTTTACATCGCCTCCTAATTTCAAGAATGCACCGGGCGCATCCGAGGCCAACCCTAAATCGCGCATCAGTGCACGATAAAGTATATCTCTTACTAATGTAGATTTACCCGAACCACTAACACCGGTAACAACCGTCAGTACGCCCAATGGGAATTTTACGTCAATATTCTTGAGATTATGTTCGCGAGCGCCCTTAACCTCGATATAGCTATTCCACTTTCGGCGCTGTTTAGGCACCGGAATTTCCATCTGACCGGTCAGATATTTCGCTGTATAGCTATTTTCGGCCTTTGGAAGATCAGCAATCGTCCCTTCAAAAACGATTTCGCCCCCCAAACGACCGGCCTTCGGGCCGACATCGATAATCCAATCGGCAGCCTCCATAATCTCCTCATCGTGTTCAACAACGACCACCGTATTACCCAAATCGCGCAACGAGCGCAAAACGGAAATCAGTTTCGCAGTATCACGAGAATGTAAGCCGATACTCGGCTCATCTAATATATATAAGGAGCCGATCAGCGACGACCCGAGAGAAGTAGCCAAATTGATACGCTGACTTTCGCCACCCGACAGTGTTGACGACAAGCGGTCGAGCGTTAGATACTCCAAGCCAACATCCACCAAGAATCCCAAGCGATTGTTAATCTCGGTCAGCAAACGTTTAGCGATGGCTTGATCATTTTCCGATAGTTCAATCTGCTCAAACCAACGGCGCAAATCAGAAATCGGCATCTTTACCAGTTCGGAGATTCCCTTACCGGCCACCTTTACATACGCAGCTTCGTGGCGCAAACGATCGCCATGACATTCCGGACAGATCGTTTTGCCACGGTAACGCGACAGCATCACACGATACTGAATCTTATATTGATTCGACTCCACCATTTTAAAGAAGCCATCAATACCGGGGAATCCGGCAACGCCATGCCACAGTTGATCTTTCTCAGTTTGCGACAGATCGGCATACGGCTTATGGACAGGGAAACCCAATGGGGAAGCAACATGAATAAATTCACGCTTCCACATGCTCATCTTCTCCCCTTTCCAACATTCAACGGCCCCCTCAAAAACAGAAAGCGCAGGATTAGGCACCACCAGACGTTCATCAATTCCCAAGCAGCGCCCAAAACCTTCGCAGGTTGGACACGCGCCATAAGGATTATTAAAATTGAACAGCATTTCTGATGGCTCAATAAAGGTGATACCATCCGCCTCGAATCGCTTTGAAAACTCGTGACGATGCAGGCCATCTTCGCCCCACATAACCAATGTCAGCGAATCGCCACCCTCAAAGAACGCCGTCTCGGCCGAATCAGCCAAGCGCGATTGCTCATCAGGATCATCACTGACAGCCATGCGGTCGATCAACAATTCATAACCATTATTAACCTTAACAGCTTTAGCCGCCGACAGCAGTTCATCAAACGGGATAAACTTACCATCTCGATATAGACGAGAATATCCCCCCTTTGAGAGAATTTCGAGATGTTTTAGGAAATCGCGATCTTCAGGTATTCGCAGGGGCGCAACAACAGCCAGACGCGTACCTACAGGATAAGACATCGCTGTATCAACCACATCCTTTACAGAATGTTTTTTCACCTCCTGGCCGGAAACCGGTGAGAACGTATGGCCGATACGCCCAAAAAGCAAGCGCAAATAGTCATAAATTTCAGTCGATGTGCCAACCGTACTACGAGGGTTACGCGTGTTCACCTTCTGTTCGATAGCGATAGCCGGTGGAAGCCCTCGAATAAAATCTGCCTCAGGCTTCGGCATCTTGCCAAGGAACTGACGAGCATAAGCCGATAAGCTCTCTACATAGCGACGTTGCCCCTCGGCATACAATGTATCAAACGCCAACGAAGATTTACCCGAACCACTAAGACCGGTAATTACAACCAGCTTACCACGCGGGATCACAACATCGACATTTTTCAAATTATTTACTCTCGCACCACGGACAACAATATCGTCATTATCATCCATGGGGACAGATGTATTTTCAATAATATCCTGAGACTTCTTCATCAAATCATATTCTAATCGGAGCGAGCAGCAACGGCTCGCCATATCCGCTATCTATTACAAAGATAAGAAATATTCTGCAATCCCAAAAACAAATAAGAGATCTAATCGTTATAAGAATAAGGATTGAACCCAATTCTCACTTAATTAAACAATATTGAATTATAGAAACATGAAGAACTTAGACATTATCCTCGCTGTTATTGGTGGTGCAGTTGCCGGAGCAGCTGTCGGCCTGCTGTTCGCCCCTAAAAAAGGCTCAGACCTGCGTGAAGATATCGCCGCATATCTCAAATCAAAAGGTATCACCCTAAAGAAGAAACAACTCGACTCAATCGTCGAAGAGATTGAAGCTGCAAAATAGTAGTAGCCTCACCTCTCTCTTCCCCACAAAACTCTATATCTCCAAACATCAAAATCCACAACAAAATGAGAGCAACAAATATTATCGCAGCATTCCTCGGCGGTGCTATCGTTGGTGCAGGTGTTGCCCTGCTGTTCGCCCCTGAAAAAGGTGAAGACCTCCGCGGCCAGATCAAAACTCTTCTCCAAAAATACGGTGTCTGCAAATGTGGTTGCAACGGCGACCTTGAAGACCTTGTAGATCGCATCGCAGAAGAAATTGAAGAAGAAAAATAACAACATTCAATAATCGACAACAGTAGCGGCATTTCTCAGGAATCATACATTATTATATATAATGAGAAATGCCGCCATTGTCAATTTGTCGCAAGCCAATCATGAGCATGTTTACAAAATCAGCTTCCGAGCCAAAAGAGGCCGGCCGATTTGACAATATCAAATCGTCGTTGAAGCGCATTATCGAACTATATATTGAGAACGCAAAACTTACAGCCGCCGAGAAGCTCACCCTGCTAATCTCTACAGCCGTAATCTTCTTAATATGCTTTATATTCATAACCATAGCATTAGCATTTGTAGGCATTGCTCTACTCAACCTCTTAGAGTTAGCCCTCTCCCCTATCCTATCTGCCATAATCATGGCCGGATTATTTATCGTCTTAGCTTTACTGGTTTACCTACTGCGCGTCAAGCTCATCATTAACCCAACGGCGCGATTCATAAGCAAACTCATTATGGATATCGGCAAAAACAGACTTAACAGCTAATCCTTTAACATCAACAACCGTAATCCATCCCCATCCATGGCAGAAAAGCAACCGACACCCACCCCTAACAATAAAACTTCTGAAAAAAAATCAGAAGCAATGACTCTCGATGAAATTCGCATGCAGCTCATAGTAAATTCCATGAAGCTAAACATCGAGAAGCAGAAACTAATTGCCGCCATCTCCCCGACAAGCAGCTCCAACACCAACGGCTCCACATCAACCCTCTCAAGGATTGAAAACCTCATCCAATATGCAACTTTAGCAGCTACCGCCTATCGATTTGCCAAAAAGGGAGTCGCCTTTTTCAAAAGTTTCAGAAAATAATCGTAATTTTGTGGAGACAAAACTCCCACGAAGATGAACGATTATATTGAACTTCGCGTAAACATTACCCCTTGCGACGAAACCGCAACCGACATTTTAGCAGCCATCCTTGCTGACGCCGGCTTTGAAAGCTTTGTGCCCGATGAAACGGGCCTAACCTCATATATCCCCGAAGGATTATTCTCCGAGCAACTTATTGACACCGCTTTAGCAGAATTTCCACTGCCAAATCATCAACTTCAATCTTCCTTCCAGAAAATTGAAGGACAAGATTGGAACAGCGAATGGGAGAAACATTATTTCCAGCCCATCGTTGTTGCCGACCAGTGTGTAATCCACAGCTCATTCCATAAAGACATCCCCGTTTGCCCTTACGATATCGTTATCGACCCCAAAATGGCATTCGGCACAGGTCATCATGCAACAACCTCACTGATCATCGAGCAGTTGCTATCACTCGACCTCAACGGCAAAAGCATCATCGACATGGGTACCGGAACAGGCATCCTCGCCATCCTCGCTGCAATGCGCGGGGCCTCACCTGTCAACGGAGTAGAAATAGATCCGGCAGCTTACGACAACGCAGTAGAAAACATCGCCACCAACGGTCATCCTGAAATTAAGCTCCACTTAGGCGATGCCGCCAAGCTCAGCGAATGTCCCGACGTTGACATTTTCATTGCCAACATCAATCGCAATATTATCACCGGTGACCTTGCCGCATACGCAGCCAAACTCAAATCCGGAGCAACCATACTGCTCAGCGGATTCTATGAAGCCGACATACCGGTTATCATGGAAGTTGCCAAGCCTCTTGGATTAACCGAAATCGGCCACACCGTCAAAGGTGACAACTGGTGCTGCCTACGCCTAACCAATTCAAAAGCGTAGCAGGCCCGAGCAATAGGCAAATAAACAACACAAACTATTAATCTCTCATAGCAGATAGACAATTGAGAAAGCCACTAACCATCATCGTAGCATTACAATTACTTGCTGCCCCAATAGTCAACGCCGCATATCCCGAAGTGGCGCAGGATAGTTCTGCACTAAAAGAACTTCGCGACACATTACTAACTCCGGAGGCAACCGTTGATCCGGAATACACACTTGGCCATTTCACCTGGGGCGCAGATCTCGGTAGCGCCATTGACCTTACCGCCAACGACATGACCTCCATCGATCTCCACGGCTATTTTGGGTATAAAGGTGGTTGGCTTAGATTTCTGGGGGTTGGAGCCGGCGTAAACACCATGATTAACAACTCCTCGAGATGCTATCCCCTCTATGCGATGTTGCGCACCTCCTTCTCGTCACGTCCTCAACTCTGCTTCCTCGATCTCCGCGTCGGTTGCTCAATCAATAATATCCAGAATTATAGCTCGCAAACCGACTTCTATGGGACCGTTGGTATTGGTATTACCCTTGCAAAAAGCAAGAAATTCTCCTCCCATATAATTATTTCATACAACTATATGCCAACACGCCCCTTTATATCCTACCAAGAAGTACCAGTCACTGATTCACCGGGCGAACTATTTGAAGGTGACGAAGTTCCGACCACAACCATCGCCACTCGCTCCACATTTCCCAACCTTCATTACGGAGCCATTCGCATCGGATGCTCTTTCTAAACAGCATAGCTTAACCTACCTTAACGCAAAATTTAGGGCCAAAAATTTGGTCAGTTCGTAGAAAGTCCGTACCTTTGCACTCGTTAAAGGAAAACGACAATCCTTAACCCTCAAGAAAGTTTGAGTGAAGATGTATCGCGGGATGGAGCAGTGGTAGCTCGTTGGGCTCATAACCCAAAGGTCGGAGGTTCGAGTCCTTCTCCCGCCACCAAAACGAATAACTCGCTAATATTTAGCGAGTTATTTTGCTATATAGCCCCCACTCTACAAGCTATATTTCAACAAACAGCCATCATCACCTATCTAACATGAAGTTCTACAGCACCTTTAAACGTCTCATTGGGATAAAAAATCCACGCGTAAAGCTCGCGATGTTGGCTTGTGGCCGCTTATTCGGCATGCGATACGTTGGGATGTTTATCGATCCGGTCATTGCGTGTAATCTGCGATGCCGCATGTGCTATTTCAGCGACCCCAATAATAGGCCCAAGCCCCAAGGAGTGATGACCCAAGAGTATATTGCATCGCTGTGCTCCGTAATGAAACGCGCTATGAAGATGCAAATTGGGTGTGGCGCAGAGCCAACCTTATACCAGCATCTTCCCACCCTTATTAAAGCCGGGAAAGAGGCAGGTATACCTTATATCGAGATCACCACTAATGGTCAACTCTTAACACAGCAGCTCCTATCCGACTGCATCAGCGCAGGCTTAAACGGCATAACACTATCCCTCCACGGCACCACCGCTTCAACCTACGAATACCTCATGGATGGTGGGAAGTTCTCGCGTTTCAAAGAAGTAATTGAAATACTGCGTACAATCAAACAGCAATACCCAAAGTTTCAACTTCGCATAAATTACACCATCAACAATCTTAACAAAGACGAGCTCTCTAATATTTGGGAGCTATTTAGCGGGGTACATATTGACGTACTACAAGTGCGCCCAATTCAAAAACTTGGGGATACAGCTTACAACGATTTTGTAATTGACGACTACGACGACTTCATTACGCGCATTATCCAACCGATGGCGGCAGAATGCCAACGCTATTCTACCATCGGGCTACTCCCCTCGCGCGAAA
>CAZKYD010000125.1:0-7097 GCA_964556875.1 uncultured Alistipes sp. | reverse complement strand
GCATCTTTTCGGTGAAGTCCATCATCCAGTTATAGTCTTTGTAGGAAACGTAGATTTCCATACAAGTAAATTCGGGGTTGTGGGTGCGGTCCATACCCTCGTTGCGGAAGTTCTTCGAGAACTCGTAGACACCTTCGAATCCACCAACGATGAGGCGCTTGAGGTAGAGCTCATCGGCGATACGCATATACAGGGGGATGTCGAGGGCGTTGTGGTGGGTAATGAACGGACGGGCCGATGCTCCGCCGGGGATGGCTTGGAGAATCGGGGTCTCAACTTCCATGTAGCCATGTTCGTTGAAGTAGTTGCGCATTGAGTTGAACACTTTGGTGCGCTTGATGAATATCTCTTTTACGCCGTCGTTAACAACGAGGTCAACGTAGCGACGACGGTAACGGAGCTCGGGGTCGTCGAATGCGTCGTAGGTGACGCCGTCTTTTACCTTTACGATGGGGAGCGGACGGAGCGACTTGCTGAGCACTGTCAAGTTGCGGGCGTGGATAGAGATTTCGCCGGTCTGGGTGCGGAACACGAAGCCTTCAACGCCTACGAAGTCGCCGATGTCGAGAAGCTTCTTGAACACGGTGTTATAGAGCTCTTTGTCCTCACCGGGGCAAATTTCGTCGCGGTTTACGTAAACTTGGATACGGCCGTTGGCATCCTGAAGCTCCATGAATGAAGCTTTACCCATGATGCGGCGTCCCATTACGCGGCCGGCTACAACAACTTCGCGGGGCGCTTCAAGGGGTTTGCCTTCAGCATCGGTCTGCGGATCGCGGAATGTTGCTTTGATTTCGTCTGTGTGTGCATTTACAGGATATTCTGCTGCGGGATAAGGGTCGATACCCATAGCGCGCAGTTGCTCTAATGAACCGCGGCGCACAATCTCTTGCTCGCTTAACTCGAGTATATTCATCGTAGAAAATATTGTATCTAATTTGACGGTCAGAGTATTTCACTCCAAATCTACCGCAAAGTTAATAAAATAACCCCGAAATTCCCAATAAAAAAACTTATTGACCAAATTCGCATGATTTTTCCGGGTTTTCCGATGCTCTACTCCGAAGAAATCAGGAAAATTTGCGTAATTTTGCGTTATATAGATGAAGCCGGACGGATTATGCCGGCGAGAATATTGATTATAAACTGAAAAATATCATCCTAATGGATACGGAAAAGGTTTCTACTCAGCAGGTTGCTGAATCAAATAAAGTTGGAAAAACATCGGTTTCGCAGGCGTGGAATATTATCATGTCGGTAGTGATGGCGATAATCGGCTTGGTGTTTATCAGCAATTTTGATACACATAAGATTTCAAACGCGGTGCTGTTTATCGGCGGTGTTGCTTTTATTTTGCCCGGCGTAGCGCTTTTGCTGTCGTTATTGGTTAGCCGCAAAGCTAAAGTGAAGACTGCCGAAAATCAGGATGCTCCGGTTGAAAAGCCGCGCGGCATGGTGCTGAGCCTGATTGCAGCTATCTGCGGAGTGGCTACGGTTGCCCTTGGCATCGTAATTTTAGCGTATCCCGATCCTTTCAAGCCGCTGTTGGTTTATCTGTTTGGAGGTCTGCTGATCATCTCGGCTGCATGGCAGTTCGACATTATGATACGCAAAAATCGCGAGGTGCTCTATCCTACATGGTTGATAGTAGCTCCCATCGCGATTGTAGCTCTCGGGGTTGTAATGTGTACAGCCGACGTTTTTAAGGGTGAACCTAACGAAAAGTGGATGCTGCTGGCCTCAGGTTGCGGTTTTACCGTGTTCGGCTTGATTGGCCTTTGCATCAGCTATTTCGCCATCAAAAAGCGTTCATTGGCTGATAGGACTGAAGCCTAAACGATTATGAACGTAAGAGGCTAAGACGGCTACCATCCCTTCCATAGATAACAGGGAGGAATCGAAGCAGATGTCGTAGGAGGCGGCATCACCCCATCGTTTATCGGTATAGAAATTATAGAAGTTGGCGCGAAGCTTGTCGGCCTTCGTAGCCAGGTTGCGTGCGTCGTGTTCGTTCATCTTGTCGCCTCGGGCGAGAATGCGCTTCACTCTTACATCTAAGGGGGCATGAACGAAGACGTTGATGCTGGGAACGTCGTAGTCGCGCAGTATGTAGTCGGCTGAGCGGCCTACGATTACGCATGGTCCGCGGTCGGCAATCTCTTTAATTACGGCCGACATATCGCTATAGATAGATTCTTCGCAGACGGGGGTAGGTGTGTACCAAGGGAGTAGGTTCAACCCCATATTGAAGGACACACCGCCACCGGTAAACGACGGCACTTTTTCATCGGCACGTTCGAGAAATTCGGGGTTCATGCCTGAATGGCGCGCGGCTTCGAGCAGGAGCTCTTTGTCGTAGTAAGCAATCCCGAAGGTCTCGGCTATAAGTTTCGCAAATTCGCGACCACCGCTGCCAAACTGGCGTCCGATGGTGATTACATATTTGCGTTTTGAGGGCTGATTTACGTTTTCTGACATGGTACTTTGTTTTAGAATCGAGAATATCTGGGGAGATTAGAATTTTACTTCGTGGCGCAGGGGATAGCTGTCGCGAAGATGCTCGAATGTTTCGGGCGAGGATTTCAGGAGCTCGCTATCGGCGATGGGGTCGTAGCTTGCTATCAAGGTTTCTTTATCTACCGCTGCCGGGGGTGTCATAGGCACGTTTGGATCTATTCTGCGCTCCGAGCCGAAATGGCTGAGGACGGCATTAAAGGTAATCGCGGTTGCGCGGGTTTTCCCTTCAATGGAGTAGCCGGCGATATGGGGCGTAGAGATTTCAGCCAAGCGCATCAGTTCGGTAGAAATCTTTGGTTCTCCTTCCCAACAGTCGATAGCTGCATGCGCAACTTTGCCTCGGCGCAGGGCTGAGATGATGGCTTCGGTGTCGAACACCGGGCCGCGAGCGGCGTTGATTACCATTGCTTTTGGCGCGATGTTGAAAAGCTCATGGCTACCGAGATGGAACGATGGAGCTATGCCGCCGGTAGTTAGCGGTGTGTGGAAGGTTAGCACATCTGCTTTGCGGGCAACTTCTTCGAGCTGCAGGAATGGCTCACCGCCGGCTTCAAACGGCGCTTCTGCGTCCCAGCCTCCGTCGCGTTCACGGCGTGGAGGGTCGCAGGCTAATACTTCGATGCCGAAATGGCGTGCCCACGATGCTACGATTGAGCCTACATGGCCAACACCAATAACGCCGAGACGCATCCCCGGCTGACCAAGCCCCATCTTGAAGATTGACGCCAGCACATATTGCGCTACTGCCGGGGCGTTACATCCGGGAGCTGATACGGCCTTAATCCCTTTTGAGGCGAGATATGGGAAATCGAAATGATCGGTGCCGATAGTGGCGGTTGCGACAATCGAAACTTTCGACCCGTCGAGCAACGCTGCGTTGCATTTTGTGCGGGTGCGAACAATCAGCGCATCTGCATCCTTTACGGCTGCCGCAGTGATTTCTGCCGGCGCGAGTTGCTGAATGGTTGCAATCCCTTCAAAGGGATTCCCCTCGAAGGGCACGAATTTATCAATGATTACTTTCTTCATGTCGCGTTGAATAGAGTAAGGTAGTAGTTGTATAGACGTTTAGCCAACTGCCCAGAAATAGATGCCGATATACGAGAGCATGATAAGTATAATCGGAATGTAGCTACGGCGCGAACGGCGATAGGTAAAGAAGTGGGCTATCTGGTAGGCCGTCAGGCAGTTGAGCAGGGGAATGTAGAAGGTGAAGTTGCTGAAATTGATAATGGCGAACACTCCGGTTGCGAATAGCAACAAGGTCAGTAGGCCGTTAAAGGCTCTGATGCGCGCATTATAACTCAAAATTTTCAGCAAATTGGCGATAGTAAATCCTACGCCTAACACGAGGGTATAGCCCGCGGCTACACCGGCTTGTATCGTCTCGTGGGCCGGGAATGAGGAGGGGGTCAGCGTTAAGTCGGGCCATGTCAGCTGGTCGGGGGTGACTATCCCGAATCCGAACAGAATCCAGGGGGGAGTAATGAAGCCCATGGCGGCAGCCAACAGTGTTCGCAGGTTGAAAATTCTCATCTGGATAAAGCCTAACAGCAGTACCGGCAGATATAATATCGCCGATAAATCGGTGAAGCTGAAAAGCGTTATGATGAAGAATATCAAGTAGATACTCCGCTGCGAGGTCGGGTCGGAATATGAACTGAACATAAACACTACGCACATCAACATGAGTAGCACCATGAGGTCGCCCCCATAGAAGCTTCCTACCACCGATGGCAACGCAGTCTGCATTATGAAAAACAGACTGGCCATCAGGGCGGTTAGGCTACGCATTACGTTGAATACGCGGTTGATATAGATAATCAACAGGCCGGAAACCATCATACACACTATGGATACCACCCACGAAAGGGTCGAAGATGAAATCCATTCGCGAGGGGCGGGCAACCCGATGTCGACCGGCTGCCCCAACGGCGCAAGCGAGTCTTGCATGTATGCAGCCCCGGCAAAAATGCATGAGATGATGAGCATCATTATCATGCACCCGCGAGTGTGTAAGAAGGCGGATATGTTGCGTTCAGAGAACAATTTTTGACTGACTTATGACTGTAAGCGTATTATATGATTCGGGCAAGCGATTTAGATAAATTCGTTGCCGATGTCGCGACGGTAGGCTTTCCCTTCGAAGTTTACTTTCTCTTGCATGGCGTAGCTGCGCGAGAGGGCTTCCTGAAGGTCGGTGCCATAGCTGCTGACGGCGATTACGCGGCCTCCGGAGGTGGCGGTAGCGCCATCGGCGGTGATAGCGGTGCCGGCATGGAAGAGGATGGTGTCGGCAGTTGTGTCAGCGGCGTCGAGGCCGGTGATTACTTTCCCTTTGGGGTATGAACCGGGATAACCTCCGGAAACGAGCATTACCGTAGCGGCTGCGCGCTTGTCCTGAACTAAGGGGAGGTCGCCGAGACTGCCCTTGGCAGCTGCTTCCAAGAGGGGTACAAGGTCTGACTCGATTCGAAGCATCACAACTTCGGTTTCGGGGTCGCCCATTCTGACGTTATATTCGATAACCATCGGCTCTCCCTTCACGTTGATGAGGCCGAGGAAAATAAAGCCTTTATAGTCGATGTTGCGCTTGCGCAGGCCGTCGATTGTCGGACGGATAATGCGGCTGTCAACTTTCTGCATAAACTCGTCGTCGGCAAACGGTACGGGACTTACAGCACCCATGCCGCCGGTGTTCGGGCCTTTGTCTCCTTCGTAGATGCGTTTGTAGTCTTTTGCTACGGGGAGCACACGATAACCGCCGTTGCCGTCGGTCAGTACGAATACCGAACATTCGATACCGCTGAGGAACTCTTCAACAACAACCGTTGCGGAGGACGCTCCGAACATGCCGCCGAGCATTTCGCCTAATTCTTTCTGCGCTTCTTCGAGCGAGTTGAGAATCAGCACTCCTTTACCGGCTGCCAGACCGTCGGCTTTCAGAACGTAGGGGGCCTCCAAGCTTGCGAGGAACTGCTTGCCTTCTTCAAGGGTGGCGGCTGTAAAGCTGCGGTAGCGTGCTGTCGGAATCCCTTCGGCCTCCATGAACTGCTTTGCAAAATCTTTGCTACCTTCGAGGCGAGCTCCCTCTTTCGACGGACCTACAACCAGTACGTTAGGCACTTCTGCAGCGAGGAAATCGGTAATACCGGCTACTAATGGGTCTTCATTGCCGACAACAACCATATTGATGTCGTTTGCTTTGATAGCCTCAAGTACGGCGTTGAAATCAGTGGGCTTTAGCTGTAAATTGCTGCCGTAGCGTGCGGTGCCACCGTTACCGGGAGCGATGATGAGTTTTGAGCACGCGGGGCTTTGACTGATTTTCCAGGCGAGGGCGGATTCGCGACCTCCAGAGCCGAGCAGGAGAATGTTCATGGCGCTTATATTTGTTTGTTGAGTTTACGGTTTAATCCTTAATTCGAAATTGGGTTATTCCTCTTTCGATTTGTTTCTGCGAGAACGCATTAAGGGCAATTGGGGCTGCTTGCCGGTGATTGACTTCAGCGCTTCGGGGTTACGGCGCAGGGCCAGGGGGTTCTCCGAAGGTTCCTGACGGCGAGCAGGCGAGTAGCGTTCTTCGAGCTTGTTGCGCGGAGTTTTTGCTCTGTCGTAACGATGATCCGACTTGCGGCCGCGGAATGCGCCTTCGTTGGCTTCATCGTCGAATTTGCTATGGTCGCGCTTGCTCTTGGAGAAGTCGCGATCTTTGCGGAATTCTTTGCCGCCGCCGCGGTTTGAGCCGCGGTCGTCGCGGAAATTCTTATCCTTTCGGAACTCTTTGCGGAATTCTTTATGTTTGCGATTCTTCAGGCTCTCCAGGCGTTCTTCCTGCTTATCTTCAAGGTCGCGCAGGCGGCCACCTTGGCTGCGGAAGTGCTTGTAGTCACCTTCAAAGATGATATATTCGCGGAGCTGACATTCGAGAGCGCCGTTAAGAATCGGTGTTTTTGAGGAGGGGGCGAGGCCGATGCGATGGAAATATTCTTCGCGATAGCCGATAATCCATGCGCGATAACCCTTGAATACGTTTTTGAGCTTCTGGCCGATCAGGGCATACAGGCCTTCCATGTCGGCAACCGAGATACGTTCGCCGTAAGGGGGGTTGGTGATGAGCACACCGTTTTCGGGGGCTTCGTTCCAGGCTGATAGAGGCTTGGTTTCGAGATGGATATAGCGTCCAACACCGGCGCTCTTGATATTCTTCTCGGCAATTTCAACGGCTTTCGGCGAGATATCAGCGCCGTAGATTTTATAGTTGAAGTCGCGCTCGTTTGAGTCGTCGTTGTAGAGGCGGTCGAAAAGCTCCTGGTCGAAGTCAGCCCAATTCTCAAATGAAAAATGCTTGCGGTAGATACCGGGGTTGATGTTGGCGGCAATCAGGGCGGCTTCGATCAGGAAGGTACCTGAACCACACATCGGGTCGACCAACGGACCGTCGCCTTTCCAGCCGCTCTTAAGGATGATGCCGGCAGCAAGCACCTCGTTGATGGGGGCCTCAGTCTGTGCTACACGGTAGCCTCGCTTGTGGAGCGATTCGCCCGACGAGTCGAGCGAGAGGGTTACACGGTCGCCGG
>CAZKYD010000124.1:4582-7122 GCA_964556875.1 uncultured Alistipes sp. | reverse complement strand
ACCACCTCTTCCAGCAGTACACCATGCTGAAGAACGCTATCCGCGAAATGGGTGGTTACGAAGCTGACGAAGCTATCGACTAATTTCAGTCATAATCTGATTAACAACCCAAATCTAAATTCTCGCTTATTATCTTCGAGAAGATCAGCGCTTGAGCCCACCCGCTCAAGCGCTTTTTTTATTGCCATAGCTCTTCTGTTTATTTCCCCAACAACCACATTTCTATCTCCGGCGCCCACGCCTTTATATCTCGCCACCCCCAAGTCAGACCGCCGAATTTCAGCCCATTTCCGCCTAAAATCCGCTGAATATTTTCCTCTTTTTACAGTCGGAACAACAAAAAAAGCCAATAATTTGGGCGTCTAACAGAAAAAACGTATCTTTGTACAATTTTAATAAACCAAATACCTGGAAAAAGAAAAATAATAACATAAACCATTTAACGTTAAATGTCAGCACTCGAACAAATTCGACAGAGGCCAATCCTTATCATCTCCATTCTCGGACTTGCCCTTCTGTTGTTTATCCTCACGGCGGTTGACCGCCCCGGAGAGCTCTTCACCGACAATCACACTGTTGCTGCAGTGGATGGTCAGAAAATTGATTACATTGAGTTTCAGCGTCGTGTAGAACAGCAATCGGAACAGATGCGCAATCAAGGTTACACCAACGTTGATAATGCCCGCATCCAGACAATGGTGCTCCAGCAGATGATTAACGAAGCTCTTCTTAACGAAGAATTTAAGGCCCTCGGTCTCGCTGTTACCGACAACGAGCTCTCGAAAGCCATGCTTGGTGACAACCCGAATCCCCAGATTGCCCGCATGATTCAGCAAGCCGGATTCCCCTCTGCTCAGGTTTTCTACGATTACGCTTTCAATCCTCAGAAATACGGTCTTGACCCCGCCCAGAGCCAGCAGCTCCAGCAGAACTGGCAGCTCTTCGAACAGCAGGCTGAAAAGATGATTCTCAGCCAAAAGTTCTCTTCGCTCTTCTCAGGCGCCCTCACCGCTAACAAACTCGATGCAAAAGCTTACTACGACGACAACGCTACCACTTCAACCATCGCCTACGCTCGCCAAGACTATTCTTCGCTCAAAGACGATGACTTCAAGCCCAGCGACGACGCCATCAATGCTCTTTACGAAGCTGAAAAGGAACGCTTCCGCATCGACGAAAAGCAGTTTGTTATCGACTACATCACCGTTGACGTAGTGCCCTCTAAGACCGACCTCGACGCTGCCGCTAAAGACGTAAAAGCAGCCCTCGAAGCTCTTAAGACCACTGCCGGCACCGATGCTCTCGCCGACAACAACAAATTCTATGTTGACCGCGTAAGCGCCCCCAAGAGCAAGCTTTCAAGCAATATGAGCCGCAGCCTCGAAAAGATTCTTTCCGACTCTGTAACTCAGGTTTCATTCTTCGACAACAAATACACCCTTGCTAAACTGCTCTCAGTTTCTGAAGATGTAGACTCTGTACTCCTCGACATGGCAGTCATCGCCGATGGCGCTTCTCAGGATTCAGTTCTCGTTAAGCTCAACGCCGGCAACAAGCCCGCCGCACTTGGCGACAAGCTCATCGCTCAGAGCCAAGACAGCATCTGGGTATCTCTCGTTGATCCTCAGATCGCTTACCTCAAGGATGACCTCAAGGCTGCAGAAACCGGCACATACTTCGTATCGAAGAACAACCCCGGTGTAGCAATGAAGATTCGCACTCGCAAGAGCCCCGTTGCTATCTACGACATCGCCGAAATCACCTACGAAGTTGTTCCCTCAACTACTACGATTAACAAGCTGAACAGCGATTTCCGCAAGTTCCTCGAAACCAACAACACTCCCGAGAAGTTCGCAGCTGAAGCCTCTAAGGCCGGCTACAACGTAATGGAAGCCGTTGTTACCCCCTCTTCACTCGCTGTTAACCAGCTCCCCGAAAGCCGCAACGCTGCTAAGTGGACTATCAGCAACAAGCAGGGCGCAGTTTCAGGCGTATTCAACAACGACAACGACTCTCGTCTGATGGGCGTTGCTATCAAGGACGTATTCAAAGGCGACTACATCCCCGCTTCTTACAGCCGCGTTCGCACCTACCTCGAAGAGAAAGCTCGCAAGCAGATGAAGGGTGAAAAGCTCGTTGCCGACTACAAGGGCAAAGCTAACAACCTCGCCGGCTATGCATCTCTGATGAAGGCTTCGGTTGATACAACCCAGGTAACCTTCGGTCAGCCCATGGTTCGCAACTTCCAGCCTTATGAATCAGCCCTCAACGCCAACGTAGCCGTTGCTAAGAAGGGTCAGCTCGTAGGCCCGGTTGCTCTTAACAACGCAGTTATCGTATTCCAAGTTGTTAATGTTGACAACCAAGGTCGTGCATTCGACTACAAGAACGATGCAATGGTATTCAACCAGCGCGAAGGCTCTGTAGCCCTCCAGAACGCCCTCCCCTCAATCCTCCTCGGCAAGAAGAAGATTGACAACCGCATTCAGAAATTCTACTCTGAACGCCAGTAATCCCCTCCGATATTCACACCTGAATAA
>CAZKYD010000124.1:0-4482 GCA_964556875.1 uncultured Alistipes sp. | reverse complement strand
TCGTCACAATGACAGCCGGAGCCATCGAAGCAGTGAGTGCAAACGCGGCAACGGGGAATGCCGATACTTTCTACAAGGTCGTCAAGCTCAGCAAAGCGGAGCGTTGTCAGTTCAAGACGACGCGCAATCTCCTTCACCATGCGTTCATACTGCGGAGTGCCGGCCGTTGCATACAGTTCGAGATCCTTGCTATCATCCCCCTCGAAGTCGCGAATAATCTGACGCGTAATCAGCTCCATATCGCTCTTCGATGACGTAAATCCGATAAACGGACATCCATAAACCAACGGCGGGCAGGAGATACGTGCATGCACCTCTTTCGCTCCATTAGTGAAGAATGTGCGGACATTATCGCGAAGCTGAGTACCTCTAACAATAGAGTCGTCGCAGAACACCACTCGTTTTCCATCGAGCACCGCACGGTTCGGGATAAGCTTCATGCGAGCTACAAGATTACGTCGCGACTGGTTGCCCGGGGTAAACGAGCGGGGCCAGGTTGGGGTGTATTTCAAGACGGCACGTTGATAAGGGATACCGTGACCTTCGGCATAGCCCAAAGCATGGCCGACACCCGAATCGGGGATACCACAAACGCAATCGGCCTCCGTGGGGTCCTTCTTTCCCATCGCTCTACCACCGGCTTCGCGCATCGCTTCAACATTTATGCCGAGATAATCGCTGGCCGGAAAGCCATAATAAACCCAAAGGAACGAGCAGATCTGCTCACGAGCGGCTGCCTTCTGGAGCACTTCCATGCTATCAGCTTTCAGCTTTACAATCTCGCCCGGTCCAAGGTCGCGAACAACCTCATAATCCAGATTAGGGAACGAAGAAGTCTCGGATGTGGCAGCATATGCACCTTCCTTCTTACCGATAACGATCGGTGTACGGCCCAAATAATCGCGCGCTGCGATAATGCCGTCTTCGGTCAGCACCAACATCGAGCAAGAGCCCTTGATATTCTTGTAGACAAGGTTAATACCCTCTACAAAGTCCTTACCCATATTAATGAGCAGGGCCACAAGCTCAGTTTGGTTGATATTATTTGCCGACAGCTCGCTGAAATGCATTTTTTCAGCCAGCAGTTTATCGGCAATTTCACGAATATTGTTGATTTTTGCTACCGTAACAACCGCATAACGGCCGAGATGAGAGTTTACGATAATCGGCTGCGGATCGGTGTCGCTAATGACACCCAAGCCCGAGCAACCGACAAACGAGTCGAGTTCGTCTTCAAACTTTGAGCGGAAATAATCGCGCTCAAGGCTGTGTATTTTACGATTGAACCCCATTTCAGGGTCGAAAGTCACCATGCCGGCACGCTTGGTACCGAGATGAGAGTTGTAGTCCGTGCCGTAGAACAGGTCGTTGACACACGGTTTTACCGAGACTGCGCCAAAAAAGCCTCCCATGATAAAAACTGTCTAAAGGGTAATAGTAAGAGATTACAATATCGAAAGAAAAGGGGGAAACCCGTAAACACGTGGCGTCCCCCTTTATAATAAGTTAATCGAATACGTCGGAGATTGTCTCTTCTGCATCAGGCGTTTCTTCTACATAATCGTAGAATTCCTTGTTGCAGACCGTCGAGAAATCTACATTGAATCGTGCGTTCTGGCTGTAAGGCAACTTCGGGTCGGCATAAACTTTCCGCAGATAAATCCCGACAATCGGGAGTGCGGCTGCCGCACCTTGGCCATAAGCCATCGAGTTAAAGTGGATATATCGTTCGTCGCCACCTACCCATGCTCCGTTGACCAACTCTGGCGAGAACGCCATGAACCATGCATCGGAGTTATAGTTAGTGGTACCGGTCTTAGCGCCCATCTCTGCCGTGATATTAAACGGCGGACGGCGCAGGCGGTTTGCCGTACCGGCATCGACTACATTCATCAACATCGACAGGATCTTTGCGTAAGCCGCTTCGGAGATAACCTCGGTATGGCGCGGCGAGAATTCCGCGATAACGTTGCCGTTAGCATCGGAAATCGAGCTTACGAAGATAGGATCGGAACGCATTCCGTTATTGGCATACGCGGTATAAGCTCCCACCATCTCTTTCACCGAAACTTCGCATGAGCCCAAGCAGAGCGAAATTACCGGACGGATAGTGTTTGTGATACCGAAATTGTGCATATTTCTAACCAACGTCTGCGGGGAGAGTTGCTCCATCAGGCGGGCTGAAATCCAGTTGTTAGAAGTTGTCAACGCCCAACGAAGGTCGACCATTTCGCCTACACGCGACGAGCTTGAATTTCGGGGAGCCCACGGCTTACCAGATTCATCAATAATTACCGGCTGAGCGTTCAGCATACGGTCGCAGGGGGTGAAGCCCTCCTCCATGGCGTAGGTGTACAGGAACGGTTTGATAGTAGAACCGATCTGTCGGCGTCCGGTCGAAACCATGTCATACTGGAAGAACGTAAAGTTCGGACCTCCGACATAAGCCTTCACATAGCCGTTGCGCGGGTCGATCGACATGAAACCGGTGCGCAGGAAGTGCTTCTGATACAGCAGGGAGTCGCGCGGAGTCATCACGGTGTCAATAACTCCCTTATAAGAGAACACGTTCATCTCATGGGGGGTATTGAACGCCTTATGGATTTCATCTTCAGAGGCGCCGGCTTGTTTCATCACACGATAACGGTCGGTCTGCTTGATAGCCTTATTAATTAATGAGGCTACAGTTACAGAGCCCAATTCCTCGGCGTCGGAGGTATAAGGAGCATTACGCGAGCCACGTTTTTCGCGGAAGAACGAAGCCTGCAGTGCCGACATATGTTCCTGAACGGCTTCCTCGGCATAGCGCTGCATACGCGAGTCTATGGTGGTATGGATTTTCAAGCCATCGGTATAGAGGTCATACTTCGAGCCGTCGGGTTTCGGGTTTTTCTCAATCCAGCCGAACAGCGGATTGGTTTCCCAAGCGATAGAGTCGTCGATATATTTCTGTTTTTCCCAACCGCGATAGTCGGCCAAATTCGGCTTTTTAGCAGTAAGGATGCGGCGAAGTTCTTCGCGGAAATAGGGCGCAAGACCTTCTTTATGGTCAACACGTGAGAACTTCAATGTCAGAGGCAACTGCTTCAGTGAGTCGAGTTCTTCGCGAGTCAGTTTCCCGTTTTTATACATCTGCTCGAACACCACATTTCGACGCTCGCGAGTGCGCTCGGGATGACGAACCGGATTGTAATACGCCGGGTTCTTCACCATGCCGACAAGTGTTGCAGCCTCCTCGATAGTGAGGTCTTTCGGCAGTTTTCCGAAATAAACATGAGCGGCCGACTTAATGCCGACAGCGTTATACAGGAAGTCGAACTGGTTGAGATACATTTTGATAATCTCATCCTTCGAATAGTAACGCTCGAGCTTCACGGCGATCATCCATTCGATAGGCTTCTGCAGCGCACGGTCGAAAATGTTTTCGGTTTCCGGCGAATAAAGCTGCTTTGCCAACTGCTGAGTGATTGTAGAACCACCACCGGCATTCTTCTGGCGCATAATCAGCGTCTTCACCAACACACGGCCAAAGGCGCGCAAGTCGATACCGGAGTGGTCGAGGAATCGCGAGTCTTCGGTAGAGATTAGTGCGTCAACAATGTATGGCGAGATTTCGGAATAATCAGCATAAACGCGGTTGCCGGAGTTGCGATAGTAGCGCCCCATCTCCTCTCCGTCGGCGGTGTAGATTACTGTAGCAAATTTATCGTTGGGGTTCTGCAGCTCCTCAATAGGAGGCATATAGCCGATCCAACCGTTGTATATCAGAATAAAAAGCAGGAACAAACAGCCCATCCCGATGGCAAAAAGCTTCCAAATCCAGCCGATCACTCGGCGGTTACGTTTGGCGCGCTTTTCTTCGGGAGAGAGCTCCCTTTCATCGCGATTGTTGCGGTAAGAATCCTGTCGGTAGTCGTTATATAATGGCATTTTGATGGATTTCAATCACGCAAAGTTACTATTTTTTTGCGACATATCGTATATGAAGTTCCAGAATGTTTTCAGTAGAATCCGTTACCGGGAAATGCCGGGAATTACATACTCCGGGAATCCAGAGCGTTTCGCCGTCACCAACTACCACCCATTGCTTTGATTTTTCAAGCATTGACAGCTTCTTGTCGGAGAAAACATCGCTCAGGAGGCGGCTACCGGTCATCCCGAAGGGCTTAATCTTGTCGCCGGTTTGCGGGTGACGAACAATCAGTTTATCTACTTTTTCAAGAATCGACAGGTCGAACCAGGCTTTGTCGGGGTTGCGCTCGGGGCGGAACTCTGATTTCGGGATAATTCGGGCTTCAATCATTGGGGCATCGCCGTTGGCAGTAGCTATCGGCTCATCGGGCATCGGGATAAGCATACCTCTATTCAGCAGGTAACGCTGACCGTTGCGCCCTTCATAAACTTTTCCACTATTACCGATCTGCTCAGCCATCAACTCCAGACGGTCGCGTTCGATTGCACCATCTAAAAGATGATATAGCA
>CAZKYD010000123.1:0-7187 GCA_964556875.1 uncultured Alistipes sp. | reverse complement strand
TTTAAGGTAAGAAGATTATTCGTCGGGACGACGAGTAATTTTTTTTTGTACTTGCCAAAAAAACATTTAACTTTGTAAAA
This sequence comes from uncultured Alistipes sp., assembly GCA_964556875.1. GTDB lineage: Bacteria > Bacteroidota > Bacteroidia > Bacteroidales > Muribaculaceae > UBA7173. The sequence goes on along the minus strand of CAZKYD010000123.1, from coordinate 7,107 downwards.
TATTTGGCACCGGAGACCATGTTTCCGGTGATTCAATGTATAAGTTTGTTTATTAATAACCTAAAAATATAATATCCTCCCCCTCGCCGATGAGAGTAAAGATCCACCGTGAAGGTACCAACATATTGATAATTCTATTCATTGCGTTGCTTGTCATTAATGCTCCGCTATGGATATGGTTGTTAAATTACATCTGGTTCCCGATTACCGTTCTGGCCATTTCAACCATATTCTATCTTTTGGTCGTAAACTTTTTCCGTTCGCCTCGCCGTAATTTCCCGGGAGATAGAAAGGATGTTGTAGTTGCTTCGGCCGATGGTAAGGTTGTAGCCCTTGAGGAAGTTTATGAGCCGGAATATCTTAAGGAAGAATGTATCCAGCTATCGGTGTTTATGTCGCCGATGAATGTTCACGCCAATTGGTTCCCGGTTGACGGTGAAGTTATATATTCCAAGCACCATAACGGCCGCTTCCAGGCTGCATATCTCCCGAAGTCGAGCGTTGAAAATGAACGTTCAACCGTGGTAATTCGAACAAAGGGGGGGCAGTTAGTGTTGATGCGTCAGGTTGCCGGTGCGATGGCACGACGCGTAGTAACCTATGCTCATCCCGGTGATGAAGCGTCGATTGAAGACCACATGGGCTTCATTAAATTCGGCTCGCGTGTAGACCTTTACCTGCCTAAATCGACTTCTATTTCTGTTAAGCTCGGCGATAAGACCGTTGGCGGTGTAACTGAAGTAGGACGCCTAAACTACTAAGACTATGTTTTTCAGAAGAATCGTAACCTCTGTTCCTAATACATTGACTCTCTGCAACCTCGTATCGGGTTGCTTGGCTTGTATCTGTGCTTTCTCCTTCGACCATAATATCGACTCGCTTTGGGGGCTTAACGGCCGCCAGTTGGCATGGATACTTGTAGGTCTGGCCGCCGTATTCGATTTCTTCGATGGCGCTGCAGCGCGATGGCTCCACGCTCCCTCCCCCCTGGGTAAGGAGTTGGATTCGCTTGCCGACCTGGTAAGTTTCGGTGTTGCTCCGTCATTGCTCCTTTATAACATTCTCAGCGTATGGACCGGATCATGGTGGATTCCGTTCGTAGCGCTCTTTATCCCGGCGATGGGCGCGCTTCGTTTGGCGAAATTCAACCTCGACGATTCGCAGGCCACTGAGTTTAAGGGACTTCCCATCCCGGCAAATGCAATCTTCTGGATTGGTGCTACCGCATGGATGCAGTCGCACGCCGGAGAATGGATGCATACACACGTTTATTGGGGAAACCTTATCGTAAGCGCGGTAATCATCGTTGTAGCGTTGCTGATGGTTTGCGATATGCGAATGTTCTCATTTAAGCTGAAGAACTTCGGTATCGGCGACAATCTTCTCCGCTATATCCTCTTGATTGCGGCGTTAGCCTTCGTTGGCGGCTTTGGTGTAGAAGGGTTTGCCTATACGATTATCCTTTATTTCTTGCTGTCGGCTCTGTTGCTGCCCCGACTGGAGCCGAAGCACTAACTATTCGGTTGGCTTATCAAGCTTGAGGCCGACTACAAGTTAGTAATCTAAACGACTCTCCGTATGAGCTTCATTCTATTTATCATCTTTTTTCTGGTCATACTGCCGTATGTTGTGCCGGCTATTTTGCGTTGGCTTGCAACGGCGATGATCAAGCGCAAAACGCGCGAAATGAACGATGCCTTTGCTCGTGCAGCCGGCTTTGACCCTGACGAACTTCGCCGTCAGCAGGCTCAGCAGGCAAAAACACGAAAGAAAGGCGGTTGGACCGAGCCTACACAACAGCGCCGAAAGAAAATCGATTCTGAGGTAGGCGAATATGTGAAGTTTCAAGATGTTGCCGACGACGCTTCGGCATCTTCCTCCGATACAAATACTCAAAAAACAACCTCCGGCGCGCCCGCTTCGGAATCGCAAATTGAGGATGTTACATGGGAGGATGTATGAAAACTTTTTTGTAACTTTGTAATTGTAAAAATGGGGTTCTGCAAAGAGCTTCTTACAATATCCGAGATAAAAACATTTAGCTAATAACGAAACACATCTATAGCCATGGCAGAAATTAAATGTATTGGCATCTTAACCTCCGGAGGCGATGCTCCCGGTATGAACGCCGCAATCCGCGCCGTCACCCGTGCGGCTATCTTTGCTGGTTTCAAAGTGAAAGGTATCTATCGCGGTTACCGCGGTTTGGTCACCGATGAAATCGTTGATTTCACTACTGCTAACGTTTCAAACATCATTCAGCGTGGTGGTACGATTCTGAAGACTGCGCGTTGTAAGGAGTTCCAAACTCCCGAAGGACGTCAACTTGCTTACGACACTATCAAGCGTCACGGCATCGATGCTCTTGTTGTTATCGGTGGTGACGGTTCGTTGACCGGTGCGCGTATTTTTGCTAATGAGTTTAATTTCCCGATTATCGGTCTGCCCGGCACTATCGACAATGACCTCTACGGCACCGATACCACAATCGGCTACGATACAGCGCTGAACACCATCATGGAGTGTGTCGACAAAATCCGTGATACCGCTACATCTCATGAGCGTCTGTTCTTCATCGAAGTGATGGGTCGCGATGCCGGCTTCTTGGCGCTGAACGGTGCGATTGCTGCCGGTGCTGAAGCTGCTATCATCCCTGAAATTTCAACCGAGGCCGACCAGCTTGCCGACCTTATCGAGAACGGATTCCGCAAGAGCAAGAACTCTTCGATTGTGCTCGTTGCCGAAAGCCCCGTTACCGGTGGCGCAATGGCGATTGCCAAGCGTGTTGAAGAGGAATATCCTCAGTATGATGTTCGTGTGTCAATCCTTGGCCACTTGCAGCGTGGCGGTTCGCCTACAGCCCACGACCGTATCCTCGCTTCGCGCATGGGAGCAGCTGCTATCGACGCCCTGCTCGACGATCAGCGCAATGTAATGATCGGCGTGAAGAACGACGAAATCGTTTATGTGCCATTCGTAAAGGCTATCAAGAACGATAAGCCGATTAATCGCGACCTGCTGTCAACTCTGCGTCGTCTGTCAATCTAATCCCCGTATATATTTCAGCGTTTTCGCTGACTCAATAAAGAAACAACCGAGGGTGTGTCAAACGTTTGACACACCCTCGGTTGTTGTTTGTGCTTCTGTAGCGTCCTATTAGGATAGGATTTGCTTCCTGTTAGGATAGGATTTGATCGATGCGGGCGAGGTCGTCGGGGGAGAAGGTCGGCGCGGATATGGCGCGCAGATTGTCGTGGAGCTGCGCTACGGAGCTGGCGCCGACCAGTACACTGGTTACGCGAGCGTCTTTCAGCAGCCAAGAGAGGGCCATCTCGGCGAGCGACTGGTTGCGCTCTTGCGCCATGGCGTTCAGTTGGGCGATTTGGGCTACCTTTTCAGGGGTGATTTGCGAGGTCTTGAGATGACCTGTAGGCTTCGCGGCACGAGAGTCTTTGGGTATGCCGTGGAGATATTTGTCGGTGAGCATCCCTTGGGCGAGTGGGGAGAAGGCTATCATCCCAACGCCTTCGGCTTGCAGCAGAGGCAGCAGGTCGGGCTCGGTCCAGCGGTCGAACATCGAGTAGCGGCTCTGATGGATGAGGCAGTGGACATTGTGCTGCTCAAAAATCTTAAGGGCGGCCTTTGTCTGCTCGGCGTTGTAGTTCGAGATACCAACATAGAGGGCTTTCCCTTGGCGCACGATGTCGACCAACGCGCCGACGGTCTCCTCGATAGGGGTGTCGGGGTCGGGGCGATGTGAATAGAAGATGTCAACATATTCCAGGCCCATACGTTTCAGGCTCTGATTGAGGCTCGCCATGAGATATTTTCTGCTGCCGAAGTTGCCATACGGGCCGGGCCACATGTCATATCCGGCTTTGGTAGAGATTACCAGCTCGTCGCGGTAGCGGCCAAGACCATCCTTGAGGATGCGGCCAAAGTCTTCCTCAGCCGAACCGTAGACCGGACCGTAGTTGTTGGCTAGGTCGAAATGGGTGATTCCGGCATCGAAAGCGGCATAAGCGATTTTCGAATAGTTTTCGTAGATGTCGACGCTCCCGAAATTATGCCATAATCCGAGCGATATTTCGGGCAATAGGAGGCCGCTTTTCCCGCAACGACGATATTTCATACTGTCGTAGCGCGAATCGGCCGCTTTATAGAATGAGTCCATAAATGAGGCTTTTTATGCGGGGTTGAATCTGATGGCGAGCGGGGTTTGGTGATTGGTGAAGGGATCGGCGAGGTTGGCGTCGTAGGCCAGGCGGCCGTTTACCCATGTTTGCTCAACGCGGAAGTTGAGGCGCTGGCCGGCGTAGGGGGTCCATCCGCAGCGACTGATAACGTCGGCATCGGAGATGGTGTAGTCGCAATTCGGATTTACGATAGTGAGGTCGGCCCAGAAGTTGTGGCGGATAAAACCGCGGCGGTCTACATTGAAGAGCAGCGCCGGGTTGTTACACATTTTTTCTACTACTTTTTCGTAGGTAAAATGGCCTGCTTTTGCTAATTGCAGCATTAACGGTAGCGAGAATTGAACCGATGGCATGCCGGAGGTTGCCGTCAGGGCATCCCCTTGTTTCTGCGCGAGGAGGTGTGGAGCATGGTCGGTTGCTATGACGTCGATTTTGCCGGAGCGCACAGCTTCGAGGAGCGCAATGCGGTCGGCTTCGGTCTTAATCGCGGGGTTGCATTTTGTGAGTCGGCCTCCGGTTTCATGGTTGAACAGGAGGTAGTGGGGGCAGGTCTCGGCGGTGATGCGCTTGTTTTGCATCGGGCCGGCGATGAGATAGTTTAGCTCGTCGAGGGTTGAGATGTGTAGCAGGTGGAGGCGCGCATTTGTCTGGCGGGCGAGCTCTACGGCGTGGGCTGTGGCGGCGATGCAGGCTTGGCGCGAGCGCACCATATGATGTAGCTCAACGGGAATGCCGTCGGGATATTGCTTCAGTAAGGCTTCGCGGCTAGCGCGGATTTCGGCTTCTTGCTCGGCGTGGCAGGCGATTACCCCTTTATAGTTGCGGAATAGTTGGGTGATAAGCGAATCGTCGTCGACCAGCATGTTGCCGGTTGATGAGCCGAGGAAGAGCTTGGCGCCGGGGATGCGAGTGGGGTCGGCTGCCAGAATCTGCTTGAGATTTTCGTTGGTAACCCCCATGAAGAAGGCATAGTTGGCGGCACTAACTTCGGCAGCGCGTTCGTTTTTCTCTTCCCAGGCTTCGATGGTGGTAGTAGCCGGGCGAGTGTTAGGCATATCGAAGAAGGAGGTGACGCCGCCGGCGATTGCTGCTCGGCTTTCGGTCTGGATATCCCCTTTTTCAGTCATACCGGGATCGCGAAAATGGACATGCTCGTCGATGGCTCCCGGGAGCAGGAATTTCCCATCGCAGTCAACAACATTATAGGCCTGGCGGTCGACGCTGTTAAGGTCGATGCGACCGCAATCAACGCGGTCGATCATTCCGTTGGCCACAACAACATTCCCGACGAATCGAAATCCGTCGTTAAAAATCAATGCGTTGGCAAAAATAACGGGCTTCATGTCTCGATATGTGAATTAGGGTTATGGACTGATGGAATCTCGGCAAGTAGGGAGGGGGCGGTTATTGCGCGGGATGTGCTTGGGGATATTTCCTGGTCCAGGAGGAGAGTTTCAGCTTGATTACGCCAAAGAAGGCTTCGCTGAAGATGCCCGACGACATTTTGCTTGTGCCGAGCACACGATTTACGAATATAATAGGCACCTCGCCAACGTGGAATCCACATTTAGAGGCTGTAAATTTCATTTCAATCTGGAATGCATACCCTTTGAAGCGAATCTTGTCGAGCTCCATAGTCTCGAGCACTTCCCGGCGGTAGCAGCAGAAGCCGGCTGTTGTGTCGGCAACCTTTAGTCCGGTAATGAATCTGACGTACTTCGAAGCAAAATAGCTCATCAGCACACGTCCCATCGGCCAGTTAACAACGTTCACACCGGTGAGATAGCGCGAGCCTACAGCTACATCCATCTTGCCGGAGGAGCAGGCTTCGTAGAGTTTCAACAAGTCGTTGGGGTTGTGGGAGAAGTCGGCATCCATCTCGAAGATGTAGGAGTAGCCCGCCTCAAGCGAGTGGCGGAACCCGGCGATATACGCGGTCCCCAGGCCGAGTTTTCCTTTGCGTTCAATGATATCAACTCTGCCGGGATATTGCTGCATCTTCTCTTTCACGATAGCAGCCGTCCCGTCGGGGGAGTTGTCATCAACAACAAGCACATCGAAATTGTGGGGCAATCCGATTACTGCATCAATGATTGCCGCCGCATTTTCTTTTTCATTGTACATCGGTATGATGACAACCGAATCACTTTTTGTGACCATTGGCTATGTAATTATAAGAGTTGTTCCTACTGCAAAATTACACATCTTGAATCAAAACTGCCAATTTTTCGCTCTTAAAATTTCAGCAAATGGTCAATTTTTCGTAGAAATCCGCAGATTAGTTGTTGGCGGTGAGGTCGTAATAAGCGTCGCCGTCGTCAGCCGGGGTTGTCCCGACCGGATTGCTGTTCTGCACAACCTCGAGAATTTGAGCTTGCTCGTTTTTGAGATATACAACGCAGGCGCGAGCTTTGTTGTAGGGATTTGGCTCCGCAACGATGCGGAGTTTTCCTTCGCGGCTGCCGGCATGCTTTTCGGTGGCAACCTTTATCCATTTATGCTCAAAAAGGAAATCAACAGTGTTGGGATATGAAGCGTAGCCTGCCGCTTTGTAGAATGCGGTAGCGTCTAAGGCTTTGAAATCATACCAGATGTCCTCTTGAGCCTTGCTGACAGCAGTCTTGTCGGTTGCGATGCCGATGATATTAATTGCCGTTTCCGAGGCGGAGGCGCCGTTTAATGTAAAAGTGTCATCAATACCATTTTCAGAAATGCTCACGGGCGATTGGCTGTACATTGCCGGGGTCGGGGCAGGATCAGGTTCCTCATTATTGTCATTTCCGCATGCTACCATCATCAGGCTGGCAGCTATCCAGATCATTTTTGCTAACGTTTTCATAATCGCTACTATTGAATTGAATAATATTTGAGATTTGTGAAAGTAAGGCCTTGGTAAGGAGTAACTACAATG